>NZ_JAUBQD010000054.1:0-52883 GCF_036701085.1 Microcoleus sp. Pol7_A1 | reverse complement strand
TAGCTAATTTAGGATAATTACATTTACGTCAAGGAGCTTAACTACACAGAGGCTTTGACTGTTTTCGGAGATGTCTAATATTCACAGATTGGAAAATGGTGGGAAATCGTTTGTAGTGCTTACCTGATGATCGGCCTTTATACTAGGTCTAATACAGCAGTTAACTCCCAGGCTTCATCACCCAGCACTTCATCCGCAAAAAACTTCTCACTTCTTCACCGCTTTGAGCAACATCAAGACGCTTGATGAAAAAAACAGTTGTCAGAACCATATAAACAACTTGAGATTAATGCTGCAACCTTTAATTAGCTTTAACTTGATACAACAGTGGCTAAAAGTTTTTCCGATTCCACAATTATCTACAGGCTTGGCTCGATTAAAGGCGTTAATGAATTTTTACCCAAATCCCTTCTCTCACTTGATGAATGAGAGTGAATTTTTATTTTCTTCTTCCGCTTAGTGACAGAAGAGGGATATCAGTTATTGAGAATGCTAAAAAGCTATACAAAATAAGTATTACAGGCAAAATATATGAATAATGGCATTGTAGGGGTCAGCGGTTCGAACCCGCTATTCTCCATAAAAAAGATTAAATAAACGGCACTGCCCTATCCTAATTTGTACGCAAACAGTACCACCGTGTGCTTAAATGCGATCGCGCTTTGTACCGAAACAGTAGCACCCCGTGTTTAAATTCGATCGCGCCGCACACCCTGAAAACCAATTTTCCCGTAAAATCAAAACAGTCTACCCGCAAAAACAAAGCGCTACCTGTGGCAAAGTCAACTGAACCCAACAATCCAGAGAGTCCGATCCAACTTGCCCGATCGCCTCTGTACGACCTATCATTACAACTCAAAGGCCGGATGGTGCCCTTTTCCGGGTGGGAGATGGCAGTACAGTACGCAGGCATCAGCAGCGAACATCAAGCAGTACGCCAGCAAGCAGGAATGTTCGACATTTCCCACATGGGAAAATTTGGTTTGACAGGAAAAAAAGTAATAGAAAAATTTCAACCCTTAGTACCCTCAGACTTGAGCCGGTTGCAACCCGGTCAAGCTCAATATACAGTCTTGCTAAATGCCAAAGGCTGCATCTTAGACGACATTATTTTCTACTGCCAAGAACCAGACGCTATTACTAAGGAAGAACGTGCAGTAATTATTGTCAACGCCGCCACTCGCATCCCAGACAAAGCATGGATAACCACGCACTTAGAATTGAGCGAACTCTGTTTTACAGACATATCCGAAGATAAAGTTTTAATTGCCATTCAAGGGCCGGAAGCTGTTAACTATCTCCAGCCTTTTGTGGAAGACAACCTCGCACCAATTAAGGCTTTCGGTCACTTAGAAACAAATCTGTTGGGACAGCCGAGTTTTATTGCCAGAACTGGTTACACCGGCGAAGATGGGTTTGAAATCATGGTGGATGCCGAAGTAGGAAAAGAACTGTGGCAAAAACTGTTAGCTGCTGGGGTTGTGCCCTGCGGTTTGGGTGCGAGAGATACTTTGCGTTTAGAAGCAGCAATGGCTCTTTACGGTCAAGATATAGACGACAATATCACGCCTTTAGAGGCTGGATTGAGTTGGGTAGTTCACCTCGACACCAAAGGCGATTTTATTGGTCGCGAGGTTTTGGAACAGCAGAAAGCGAGTGGAGTATCGAAGCGGTTGGTAGGGTTAGAAATGCAGGGGCGGCACATTGCACGCCACGGCTATCCGGTAATATTTGAAGGCGAAACAGTAGGAGAAGTTACTAGCGGTACATTATCGCCTACATTAAACCGGCCAGTAGCCCTCGCATTTGTTCCGGCAAAATTAGCTAAAATCGGTCAGCAATTAGAGGTCGAAATTCGCGGTAAAAACTATCCGGCTAGTGTGGTGAAAAAACCATTTTATCGCTCGCAAAACCGCCCCAGTTAACTTAAGTAGGTGAGCATTAATTCAGGGGCGTTGCTTAGAGGAAGGATTCACAAGAAAGTGTAAGTGTATGTGTTGTTGTGGCACGGGCTTCTAGCCCGTTGCTCATATTGGTCGAGAAGATTCATCTACTAGCTTAGCAAATTTTCGCAAAGTTGCAGCATAGCGATCGCCCGCCACGTCCATCAAATCATTATGACCCGCCCCATCAACCCAAAAATTTAATTTCGGCTGCTTCGCCGCTGCAAACAACTGCTCTCCATGCCAAAAATGAACCACCTCATCAGCCTTACCATGAATCACCAAAACAGGCGATCGAACTTTGTCAATCTTATCAATATTCACAAACTTATCAAAGGGTAAAATCGGAATCCGCGTCAACACCCGAAAAACCGAAACAAAGGAATTTTCAACCACCAAACCGCCGACTTTTTGCCGCGACGCCAAATCAATTGCCGGCCCACCGCCCACAGAACGCCCGTAAAGAATAATTTGGTTTGCAGGTACTCTCAACTGTTGGATTAAATAATTATAAGCAGCATCAATATCACGATAAGTATTATACTCAGAAGGATTTCCCTGACTCGTGCCGTAACCTTGATAATCATAGGCAAACACAGCAAACCCGCTATCTCGAATCTCTCTGAGTACCCATAAAATCCCGCCCAAGTCTTCCGCATTCCCGTGACTGTAAAGTATGGTATATTTAGCTTGCGGGTTAGGAAAATGAACAGCAGAAATTTTCACGCCATTAGCTGAGCTAACTTTGATAACTTCCATGCTATCACTCTGACTAGATGGGGGATGTTGGAAAATTAGCCGTTCTGAAAAAAAGAAAGCGTAAAAACACAGAAATGCGTAAATAAAAATTAGAGATTTCATAAGTCGTTTGAGAGAAAATTCTCCGAAAAGCAAGCGTTTAATATTTTTTCTGTTCCACTTAGTCATTACTAAAGGCTCATAGTTGAATAAGATTTAACTAATACTTTTTTATTGCGAGAAAAGACATGGCACTAACATACCCCGATGACTTGAAATACCTAGACACCCACGAATACATCCGACTCGAAGGCGAAATTGCCACCATCGGCATTAGTGCCTTTGCAGTTGACCAACTCGGCGATATCGTGTTTCTAGATTTGCCAGAAGTCGGTGCAGAGTTGGAAAAAGGCGAAGCTTTCGGTACAGTCGAGTCAGTGAAAGCCGTTGAAGACTTGAAAGCACCAGTTACCGGTACAGTCGTAGAACGCAATGATGAAATTATAGAGTCTCCCGAAAATTTGGCGGAAGACCCCTATGGCGCTGGCTGGCTGCTGAAAGTGCGCGTTGACAACACCAGCGACGCAGACGAGGCTTTCTCGGCCCCGGAGTATCGCAAAATGGTGGAAGGCGAGTAGTTATGAGTTTTGGGTTTTGAGTGGGAATTTGGGGCTAGGGCTCGTTGATTCCTCCACAATCCGCCAGGGGTTGAAACCCACGGGGCTTATAGCACAAGTCGTCTAAATACGACTGAAATACTAAGCAGTTGCGCGGCGATTTGCGATAAGTGCGGCTTAATCTAAGGTCGGCGACCGACCACTTTAGCTGTGAGACAGGGGTTGAAACCCCTGTCGGACTGTCGGACTTTGATAGACGCAGAAAATCTTCCTGGTTTTCTTAGCAAAATGTTACAAACAAAGAAGCAAAAGTCTATTCAGGAGAATCCGCCTTGGTACTTTACAGCCCTCAACTTGAACCCAGTCAGCAGCAAAACCTTTCCCCCATCGGTGGTTTTGCGGGCCGACACATTGGCCCGACACCCAGCGAAATCCAGCAAATGCTCAATGTTTTGGGCATTTCCAGCCTCGATGAGTTGATTGACAAAACGGTTCCTGCGGCGATTCGCATTTCTCAACCGCTACAACTTCCCGCAGCGCAAAGCGAGTACAGCGCTTTGGCAGAATTGAAAGAAATTGCTGCCAAAAATCAGGTATTTCGATCGTACATCGGCACAGGATATCACGACTGCATAACTCCCCCCGTCATTCAGCGGAATATCCTAGAAAATCCCGGCTGGTATACAGCTTACACTCCCTATCAAGCCGAAATTGCTCAAGGGCGATTGGAAGCTTTACTGAACTTCCAAACCATGATAATTGACCTCACAGGTTTGGAAATTGCCAACGCTTCTTTGCTGGATGAAGGGACTGCTGCGGCCGAAGCGATGGCAGTTAGTTACGGCGCGAGTAAAAATAAGGCAAAAGCGTTTTTTGTTTCCCAAGATTGCCACCCTCAAACTGTGGAAGTCGTGCAAACTCGCGCTAAGCCGCTGGGAATTGAGGTAATTGTCGGCGACCATCAAAGCTTTGAGTTCGATCGTACAATTTTCGGCGCTCTCCTGCAATACCCCGCCACAGACGGCGCAATTTATGACTATACGGATTTTATTCGATCGGCACACGAAGTCGGCGCATTAGTCACAGTGGCCGCCGACATTTTGAGCCTTTGCTTGCTCACACCCCCCGGCGAATTCGGCGCGGATATAGCCGTAGGAAGCACTCAGCGCTTCGGAGTGCCGATGGGATTCGGAGGGCCCCACGCAGCCTATTTCGCCACGCGAGAAGAGTTTAAACGGCAAGTTCCGGGGAGAATTGTCGGCGTTTCTAAAGATGCCAACGGCAAATCTGCTTTACGTTTGGCCTTGCAAACTCGCGAACAACACATCCGCCGCGAAAAAGCAACCAGCAATATTTGTACTGCTCAAGTTTTGCTGGCAGTGATGGCGAGTATGTATGCTGTTTATCACGGGCCGTCTGGACTGAAAGACATTGCTGAGAAAGTATGGACTTTAACTGCACTTTTGGCATCCGGTTTGAAAAGTTTCGGATACAAAATTGGTTCTCAACCTTTCTTCGATACTTTGCGAGTAGAATTGGGAGACAAACCGCTGTCAGAACTTCTAGAAGCTGTTAAAGTTCGCAAAATTAATCTCCGAGTTTTCGATGATTCGACAGTAGGAATCACGTTAGATGAAACTGTCACCGTTGAAGATGTGCAAGAGTTGTGGAAAATTTTTGCACAGGATAAGGATTATATCAGGGCAGACGGGCAGAATGCTCTTAACATTCCGCTGGATGCCGACGCATTGAATTCATATTTGACGTTACCAGATTTTTGCGATCGCACCAGCAGCTATCTCGCCCATCCAGTTTTCAACAGCTACCATTCAGAAACTGAACTTTTGCGCTATTTGCACCGTTTAGAAGCCAAAGATTTATCGCTAAATACATCGATGATTCCGTTGGGTTCTTGCACAATGAAATTGAATGCAACAGCAGAGATGATGCCGGTGACTTGGGCGGAATTTGGCAAGATACATCCTTTTGCACCCCGCGATCAAACTCGCGGCTATCAAATGATGTTCGTGCAGCTAGAACAGTGGCTGGCAGAAATCACCGGTTTTGCGGGAATTTCTTTGCAGCCAAACGCCGGTTCCCAAGGCGAATACGCGGGCTTGTTAGTTATTCGCCAATACCACGAACACCGAGGCGAATCTCACCGAAATATCTGTTTGATTCCCCAGTCAGCCCACGGTACGAACCCGGCTAGCGCGGTGATGGCGGGGATGAAAGTAGTTGCTGTCGAGTGCGATTCTCAGGGCAATATTGATGTTGCGGATTTACATAAAAAAGCCGAGAAACACAAAAATGAACTGGCGGCTTTGATGGTGACATATCCATCTACGCACGGCGTTTTTGAGGAAGAAATTAAAGAGATTTGCGATATTGTCCACAACTGCGGCGGACAAGTTTATATGGACGGCGCCAATATGAATGCTCAAGTTGGTTTGTGCCGCCCCGGTGATTTTGGTGCTGATGTTTGTCACTTGAATCTGCACAAAACTTTCTGTATTCCCCACGGCGGCGGCGGCCCTGGTATGGGCCCGATTGGGGTAATGTCTCATTTGGTAGAATTTTTGCCCAGTCATTCTATTCTTAACAGTCAACAGTCAACAGTTAACAGTCAACAGTCAACAGTTGGTGCTGTTTCCGCAGCGCCTTGGGGAAGTGCTAGCATTTTGACTATTTCTTGGATGTACATTCGGATGATGGGAGGAGGGGGTTTAACTGAGGCAACAAAAGTAGCAATTCTTAATGCTAATTACATGGCAAAACGCTTAGAATCTTATTATCCGGTTTTGTACAAAGGGAAAGCTGGTTTGGTGGCGCACGAGTGTATTCTAGATTTGCGATCGCTCAAAAAATCTGCGACTATTGAAGTCGAAGATATCGCTAAACGGTTGATGGATTACGGCTATCACGCGCCGACGGTTTCTTGGCCGGTTGCTGGTACGGTAATGGTGGAACCGACGGAAAGCGAATCTAAACAGGAATTAGATCGTTTTTGCGATGCGATGATTGCGATTCGAGGCGAAATTGCGGAAATTGAAAAAGGTAATGTTGACGCGCAAAATAATGTCTTGAAAAATGCGCCGCACACCGCAGAATCTCTGATGGTTGATGAGTGGAATCGTCCTTATACTCGCGCGCAAGCGGCTTATCCGGCATCTTGGACTCGCGAATATAAGTTTTGGCCGCCGGTGGGCCGCATAGATAATGCGTTTGGCGATCGCAATTTTGTTTGTTCTTGTTTGCCAATGGAGGCTTACAGTCAAGGTTAAATCGCTTTCTCCGGGTGCGCAAGGCGCACTTGACCCTAGATAAAGTGTAGGTGCGCAATGCGCACCTTACCCTACATAAACGCGCTGAAAAAGATTTAATAAAAAACTACAAAAGCCCCCAGTAAAATAAAAGATGAATGCAACAGGCGTTGCTGATTTACGGTATGAAAGGCTAAAGATGCAAGTCACAGAAACCAGTATCCACAAAGCTTCGGGATTTTCAACTGAATTTTTTTCATACCCAGATTAAGCAACACCTAATTTTTAAAGTGTAACTTTAACACTCCAGGCATCGATTAGCAAAAGATCGATCGCCCTTATTGACAATCAAGCAATTTAGTCACAAGCCCCCGGATTCATTCGTGGAGGGAGAAAAAAGCTCCGAATTCCGATCGCAAGCCGCCGGATTTATCAGTGGGGTCGCTTTCTTAAATCTAAAATCTAAAATCTAAAATCTAAAATCGTGTGATTCTCTAATAAGCGCACCGCGCAATAGTTTTAATATTTTTCAATATACAAATTAAATATTTGGTTCAGTTCACCATTTCGGCGATCGGCTCAACAAGGCTGTAGCTGCCTCGCTGTCGAGAGGTTTAGAGAAAAAGAACCCCTGACCGTACTCGCAGCCGATCGCCCGCATTTGAGCCAACTGGACGGCGGTTTCGACACCTTCTGCCACTACTTTCATCCCCAAACTGCTGGCCAGCATGACGATCGCCCGCACGATTTCCAAATTTTCGCCCTTTTCCCCGATGCGGCTGACAAAAGAGCGATCGACCTTCAAAATATTAATCGGGAACCTGTGCAAATAACTCAGAGACGAATAACCAGTCCCGAAATCATCAATGCACAGCTCAATCCCCAACTCTCTCAACTGCGAAAGCATCCCCGCCGCCACTTCCCCATCTTCCATCAGCACACTCTCAGTAATCTCCAACTTCAAACAGCGAGCATCCACACCCGTTTCCAGCAAAACTTGCTTAATTTGCTCGATCGAGTCCGGTTCCGAAAACTGCCTCCCGGAAAGATTTACTGCTACTGTCAATCCCGAATTTCCCACAGGTAAATTCAAACTCTGCCACTTGATAATTTGGCGGCAGCTTTCGTTCAAAACCCACAAACCCAAAGGCGTAATTAGCCCTGTTTCCTCCGCCATCGCAATAAATTCCATCGGGGAAACTAAACCTCGTTCCGGGTGCAGCCAGCGCACCAACGCCTCAAATCCGATAACTGAGCCACTTTTCAAAGAAACGATCGGCTGGTAATAAACAGTAAAAGGACATTCCAATTTAAAAGGAACAAATTGCGATTTCGGACGCTCCAACTTCCGCTCGATTTCGCTCGTAGGCGAGTTTTCCTGCGCCGCTCCACATCCTAAATTCACTATTGAATGTTTCAAATTCAGCTCTTCAACCGATTCCCGCAAATCGTGTTCCAAGTTCATCAAAGCCACAGCCCGAGTGTGCATCGAACTGGTAAACACTTCGTAGCGAGCTTTACCGAGAGCTTTGGCGCGGTACATCGCAATATCAGCATCGCGCAAAATATCTCCTGCCCACTGATATTTGTCGGTATTCAAAGCAATGCCGATGCTAGCAGTAATTAAAACTTTATTCCCTTCCAAATAAAGCGGTCGTTCGATCGCTTGGAGAATTTCCTTTGCTTGGGCGATCGCCTCATCAACACCCTGAATTTCCTCCAGCAAAATCACAAACTCATCTCCCCCCACACGCGCCGCCGTATCGCCAGGCCGCAAACAAGTCAAGAGACGGCGAGCCACAGCCACCAACAGCCGATCGCCCGTGCGGTGTCCCTGGCTGTCATTAATCACCTTAAACCTGTCCAAATCCAGAAACAGCACCGCAAACCGATCGCTTGGATGCCGTTGCGCACGCGCAAAAGCTTGCCCCAACCTGTCAGTCAACAAACCCCGGTTCGGCAACCCCGTCAGCGCATCGTGCAAAGCATCGTGCAACAATTGCTCTTCAGCCAGCTTGCGCTCAGTCACGTCGTGACAGTTGACCACAATTCCCCGCACCGAAGGTTCGTCGAGCAAATTCGTCGCCACCGCTTCCAACACGCACCAGGAACCGTCCTTGTGCTGCACTCGGTATTCGGCCATGCCCAGGCTAACTTTCGGCTTTTGCATGACACCTTTGAACACTTGATCCACTATCAGCAATTCGTCAGGGTGAATCAAGTCAAATACAGATCTGCCGAGCACTTCCGCCGTCGGGTAGCCCAAAATCCGCTCTAGGGAAGGAGAGACATAGCGACAAAAGCCTTTCTCGTCGAGAATCACAATAATGTCTCTAGCATTTTCAATCAACGATCGAAAGCGCTTCTCGCTTTGCCGCAGCTCTTGTTCCGTGCGCTTGCGATCGGTAATATCGGTATTCATGTAAATCCGACCGACTATTTTCCCTGTGCGGTCTTTAATAGCATCGGCCCGCAGCAGCACTTGCAACATTTCGCCGCTTCTGGTGCGGTTGGTAATTTCACCAGACCAAGAATAACCGTGGGCGATCGTGTCTAGTACCTCGCTGGCGACTGCGGGGTCAGCAAAAACTGCCGGTATACCTCCGGCTAGCTTAAATTCCTCTGCGGTGTCCCATTCAAATAGCTGAGAAAATGCTTGATTTTGATAGATGTGAGTGCCGTTCGCATCGCTGATCCCGATCGCGTCGCTCGAACTTTCCACCGCCTTGCGAGTCAGCACCAGAGCTTCTTCTATCCGCTTGCGCTCGGTAATGTCTATCCCTACCAGACAAGCTGCTTTGCCGCGATCGTACTTTTGAGCAACAATCAAATAGTATCCCGCCGACTCTCCGCCATCAGTTTTCACCTTAACGCTGAGTTCTTTAACCGCTTCCGTAGCGTCGCCAGCAAAAAACTCCACCACAAAAGAGTTAAAATCCGAGCTAGCGCCCAGAAAACCGATATCTTGACCGACAAATGCCGACGGCGGCAAACCGTGCAGTTTGGCTAAGTGCTGGTTAACCCCCAAATAGTGCAAATCCGAGCTAATCCAAGATACTGTTCCCGGAACTGCTTCCAAAATCGTTTGCAGTTGGTCGTTAGCTTGCTGCAATGCTTCGTGCACTTCACAGATGCGTTCCGACAAGTCCGACTGAATCCCTACGAAGTGAGTCAAATTAGCGCTGTCGTCTCGCACGGGAGATAGCGACAATTTGCTCCAAAAAGGACTGCCGTCTTTGCGGTAATTTTTGATTGTTGTCTTGATTTCTAGACCTTGGCGCAAGGCGTCGCGGATCTTAGCTACAGTAGTTCGATCGGTATCCGGACCTTGTAAAAATCGGCAATTGCGCCCCAAGATTTCACTGGCGCAGTAACCTGTCATCCGTTCAAAGGCCGGATTGCAATAAATTATGGGGCAATCGGGTGCATTGGCGTCAGCAATGACAATGCCGCTGCTAGTAGCTGCCAATGCTCGATCGCGCAGCCACAGTGCTTTTGATGCAGTATGGCGATCGCCGGCACTCCCCACTTCACCTAAATTAGAAATTGACTGGTTCTCGCGATCTCCCATCAGCCGAAGTTTCAAGCAAACCTTTACAATTTCCGAGTTGTTTCTTACTTTAGCGTTTTTCATGGTTCGCGCCACGTAAATTCTATCTTGGTACTTAAGTAAGCGGGATTTAACCTTAGTTGTTAGTTGTATTTTATACGCTTGCTGTTGGGCATTTAAAAAAGCACATCTTCACTTCTGCAGTGAAAACCCTCTATTCCTCTCTACCTCGGACTCTCTCCCCCTGTCCCCTTCTCCCCGCGCTCCGTTAATCGAGATGCGCAGCAGCTTATTTAGCAGGAATTGCAGCTTGAGAGCTCGGCGGCGCAATATTAATTAAGGGCAAAGTTCCACCTCCTCCCATTACTGTCGGAAACTGACCGTTCCATTTTTCAATCGCTTGCTGCTGCAAAATTTCAGGAGTTAAAGTTTGCCGCTGCAAGCGCTGAGATTCGGCTTGACCTTTAGCGCGATTAATTTGGGCTTGAGCGTCTTGGGTTGCTTTTTTAACTGTAAATTCTGCCTGTTTAGCTTCTTGTTCTGCGATCTGCTTGGCTTCAATGGCTTTGCTAAATTCTGGAGAAAAGCCAAAATTTATTAACGAAACATCTCTGACAATGACGCCGTAAGGTTCTAAACGCTTTTTGAGGCTGTTGTCGATTTCTGTTTTGAGTTCCGTGCGCTTAGTAATAATTTCTTCTGCGGTTTTCTTAGAAGTTGCTGCTTTGAGAACTTCCGAAATTGCCGGACTCAGAATGCTGGTAACAATTTGTTCTTCGTCTCCTATTTGTTGGAAAATTTGATTGACTTTGGTCGGATCGACATTCCAGTTGACTGCCAAATGTGTAGTAATACTTTGCAAATCTTTGGAGGCTGCATCTGCTTTCAAGTCTGTTTTTTGTACCCGCACACTGAGAGTTTTTACAGAGGTGACGATCGGTAAAATCGGGTGGATGCCTTCATCTAAAATAGCGTCTTGAACTTTGCCAAAGCGCATCATGACGCCCCGTTCCCCTGCGCCGACGATGGTAAAAGGTCTTAAAATTAAGGCGGCGATGATGAAGACGATGCCACCGACGATGTAGAGAGCTAGGTTGTACCGAACACTTTGCATGGTTTTCATATGTTAATTTACCTATGTTGTGTTACTTGATGTTAGTTTTATATTCGCTATTATCTAAAATTATAACTTCATATTAAAGGTGCAACAACTCATAAATTCATTTATTTTTTGTCATAAAAGTCATATATTTGTGAGGGTCTGGGAATTTCTTAGCTAGATGAGCGGGGATGAACATTGGCACTTGTAGCTGGGTGAGATTATTGATGAATAAATGTTTCAATCATCTTGACAAAGAGGAATTTTTTAGATAAAGCAGAAGTAAATAGATAGCTCGATCGCTCTCCGACAAGCGATAAAATGGCGATCGCAAAGATAAAGCTTTCTAGAAAGCTAAAAAATCAGCATCAAATAGGTATTTTTTGTGAAGTTTGAGTAGAAAATTTTAGGTGAGCGGCAGTGAAACCTTTGCGGGTTGGTCAAGCCGCGGAAGATAGAATTTCATTCTCCGACGTACAGACTCTATTTGTAGAATAAGCCTCGGCCCGCCTTACTCAAACCTCCAGAGTATAAAGAAAGACTCCTTACGCAAGCTGTGAATTTATAGCGTAAAAGGATAAAAATCTGAGTTTAAAAATGCCAGAAAATAAGTTAAACTTAGATGAGAACGGTTAAATAAAGATGCCTAATGTTGCAGCGACACCCTTGGCCGCAGACAATTGAAGAGGCGATCGCCATTCAAGAACAGCTTCGGTCAGAGGTAATTACCGAAAATAAATTGGAGACAGTTCGGTACGTCGCAGGCGTAGATGTCGGCTACGACATTGCAGAGGACGTATCGCGGGCCGCTGTAACAGTTCTGAGCTTTCCCGACTTGCAGTTGCAGCAGCAAGCTGTGGTTCGCAGTCCTACAACTTTTCCTTATATTCCGGGTTTCCTGTCTTTTCGAGAAGTGCCGGCAGTCCTTGAGGCTTTGGAAAATATCAGTTTGAGGCCAGACTTAATATTGTGCGACGGTCAAGGACTAGCCCATCCCCGCAGGTTCGGTCTTGCCTGCCATTTGGGGGTGTTGACAGGGATTGCGACCATCGGAGTTGCCAAAAATCGATTTATTGGAGAACATTCAGAAGTCGGGCTCGACCGGGGCAGTTGGGAACCCTTGCTGCTGGAGGGAGCAACGGTAGGCGCAGCGCTGAGGACGCAAACAGGGGTAAAACCGATTTATGTTTCCATAGGCCATAAGGTAAACTTGAAAAGCGCGATCGAGTACGTCCTGCGCTGCGCCCCAAAATATCGCTTACCAGAAACAACTCGATCGGCAGACCAACTAACATCGGGATAACTGGCAAGCGCGGAAGGCATCAAAAAAAAAGTAAAAAGGCAAAAAAGCATCCCTCTTGGGACTTTTAATTTTTGAGGTGTCGCCGTTAAGTCAAAAAATCCTCTGAGTCTACCCCCAATCAGCTTTGGCTTCCATCCTTCCAGCGAACTAAAGAATGACTATACCTGAGAAAGAGGTATAAAAGTTGGGGGGTTTCTACAATGATTGAAAGACAGTAACCTGCTTAAACATTGGCGGCTCTAACTATAGTGCCCGGGCGTGAACTATTTTTAGTTCACATTTGTAAATTATGAAATATTCATTCTGCGAGTTAAACCAAAAGCAGAGATTCGTCTGATGAGGTTTCATAATTTACCGTCGGATATCTCACCACTGACTGGGAGCAACCACGACAGTGGGAGGCGAAGGCGCGATCGAGCTAAAAAATCAGAAAAAAAACAAGGAGACAGTCATGGCTGAGAAAAGCAAACGCGGATTCGCTTCTATGGATGCAGAAAAACAGCGCGCAATTGCTAGCAAAGGCGGAAAAGCTGCACACGAGAAAGGAACTGCACACGAATTCACCCCTGAAGAAGCCAGAGAAGCTGGTCAAAAAGGCGGCGAAGCTGTCAGCAGAAATCGCGAACACATGGCTCAAATTGGTCGCGAAGGCGGTCGGAAAAGCCGCAAGAGCGAATAAGTCTCTCCAGGCTGGCGCTGCAACGAAAGATTGCACAGTTGCAGCTTGAGAGATAGCACTAGGACACTGAGCGTTTGAGGAGGTGGGGCGAGCGAATTTCCCGAGATAGTTCGATCGCCATACCTCCAAAATTCGTTATTACCGCACCAAAGCTTCGCAAATCTGTAAACCCCACAGCAATTAGTTTTTAGCAATCGCTGGCAAATCTTTAACAGCAAAATTTTAACAAAGCTGCACTGGGGTGAATAATTTTGTGGGAAAGAAAAGCTGGCAAGCGCTAGTCAGTCTCTCAAAAAAAGCCAATACGAGCACAAAAAGCCCTGACTTCGGGGCTTTTTTGTTTAGCTGCACATAATATTTTCAGAAGTTCGATCGAGTCGGCGTCAATAATTCTAATTAAGTTTTTTGGTGAGGAAGTCAGTGCTCAAAATAAATCAGCTAATATTTTTTTATATTTTTGAGCAAACTATACAATCATGACAAGCCAGCTCACTTTAGCATGGACAGAAGCTGGGGTGCGTCAAACTCTGACAATTCAAAACGGACAGCCGAGCAAAAATCCGGGAACCGTGAGGCTCGGGCGCGATCCGGCGAAGTGCGATATAGTATTTTCCCATCCCAGCGTATCGGGTCTGCAGGTTGAAATATTTTTTAATCAGGAATTGCAGGAGTATGCAGTGCGGAATTTGCGCGAAAGCAATCCGCCCCTGGTTGACGGAAAAATTCTCGCCCGAGGCGAAGCAAAATTGAGTCCCGGAAGCCGCATCCATTTAGGCCAAGTGCAAATCGAGGTGGTGAAGGTGACGGAGGTGGAGGTAGCCGCGCCGCAGACAGTTTTGCTGTCCGGGCCTCCCGCACCGGTTAACTCTGGGCCGACGGGGCCTTCAAAATATGGTTTGCAGTGTCCGAAGTGCACTCGAATTTCGCCTTACGCGCAGTTGAATGCGGGGTGTCCGTGGTGCGGTACTTCTTTGGCGGCTGCGGCGAGTGTGATGATCTCTCCGTGAATGTTTGAAAAAGGGAAAATCGGCCTATCCGCTAAACACTCTCAATTTCAAAAATCTTTGTTGCAGAAAGCTCAAAGCTGAAGGCTGATGTTTAAAAAATAATCATGAATTCTCAACCCTTGCGCCTGCGACTGACTTGGACAGATACAGCTACGGGGGATTGTCGATCCCCGATACTCGACTTACCCATCGCTTTGGGACGAATTTTTGAAGCTATGCCCGCCACACTCAACGGGGAACGAGTTTCTCGAATTGCGCTCAGCAGCAGCCAAGTTTCTCGCTTTCACGCAGTGATTGGCACCGAAGGTAACAGTATCGTACTCACTGACACGGGCAGCCGCAACGGTACTTTTGTTAACGGCGTTCGCCAAACCCGGTGCGTGCTGGCAAACGGGGATATGCTGCAAGTTGGCCCCTACGCGATCGGCATTTCTTTTGCTATTAATTCCCCAGAAACGCCCTCAGTCAATTCTCACATTTTCTTTAACCCGCAGACCAATGGGCCAGACCCACGGGGGCAGCAAATGGTGTTGCAGCTTCCTCAAACACGTAGTACGGGAGAATTTCCGCCGATCGCATTTTTGCACGCTTCTCAAGTGAATATGCGATCGCTCCAATCTATGGGAGTCCCTGTGGCAGAAGTTGATTGGGCTGCCGTTGGCGGCGGTTTGGGCAGCTTTATTTGGGTGGATTTGCTGAGAATTTGCGGGGTGAAAACCGATCGAATAGCGGTTTTGGGCATGGAAGAGCAACCTTACGCCCGCTATCGGCGTCTGTGCCTAAATTCTCAAATTCCGCTGCGGGAACGCCTAAGATCGAATTCTGACTCCTGTCCAGACAACATTTGGGGCTGGCCTCCCTATGCTTTGCGGGAAGCTTGGCAGGAATTACTCAAAGGGCGTTTGGGGATGTCGTTGAAGTTGATGTGGCAGGTGTTTGCCGAACCGACTTTTGCCGAAACTTATACGCCTCGCGCGGGGAATGTGTTTGATTCTATTGACAGGGAAGTCGATCGAATAGGGTGGAATCAGATGTTTCGCTACGGTAGAGTGCGGGGAATTCGCAAAATAGATGACGGCAGGTACGCGATCGCTTATTCTCGATCGAATGCGGATCACCGCGACCACGCTTTTTTAATCGCCAAATACGTACACTTAGCCACCGGCTATCCCGCCATTCAATTTTTGCCGGATTTGCAAGCTTACCGCGAAAAAACCCAGGATTTTGAGTCGGTTGTCAACGCTTACGAAAACCACGACGGCGTTTACGAAAAATTGGAGGCCAGCGGCGGCAGCGTGTTAATTAGAGGCCGGGGAATTGTAGCTTCGCGGGTGGTGCAGCGGATTTACGAAGCGCGACAGCGCAATCGCAACATTCAAGTATTGCATTTGATGCGATCGCCCAAACCCCAGGGCAACAAATTTAACCTCGCTCAGCGCAGCGTCGAAAATCACTACGAATTTCAACCTTTCAACTGGCCGAAAGCTTGCTGGGGCGGGGAACTCCGCGTACTTTTGGAACAAGCCGCGCCTGAATTGCGGCCGCAGTTGCTCACAGACTGGGGCGGCACTACCACAGCCCAGCGCAGCGACTGGCGGCGGATTGTCAAAGAAGGTTTAAGTCAAGGATGGTATCAAATTACCTTCGGGGAAGTCGAGCGAGTCGAGCGCGACAGTCAAAACCGCACGGTGACGTACATTCAGGAGAAGGAACTCAAGGGGCAAATTAAGTTAGAAGCTGATTTTATTATTGATGCTACGGGTTTGGACGCTAAGGTAAAAACCAGTCCCCTGTTAAACGATTTGGTAGCTCAATACAATCTTCCCCTCAACGGTTTGGGGCGGCTGAGTGTTAACAATGATTTTGAAGTGCCCGAATTGCGCAACACTTCTGCTAGCAACACAGAAGGCAGGGTATACGCAGCAGGCGCGATTACTTTGGGGGGGCCTTACGCGCCGGTAGACAGTTTTTTGGGCTTGCAATACGCCGCCTTGCGTTCGGTTGAAAGTCTGGCCGCCAACCGAGTTCCGGGTGTGCGGAAATTGAGCGTTTGGCGATCGTTCGTGCAGTGGTGGAAGTGGATTTTAAATAAATCTCCCGACTAACTTGAATGACGAAGTTCGGCAACAAGCAATTTATAAGATTTAATTGATTTAACAGAGCTTCGCGTTCTATCTAAAATCTAAAATCTAAATCCAAAATCGCACAACCTTTCCATTCAATCTAAAATCTAAAATCCAAAATCTAAAATCGCATGACTCCCACCTTATTCGGCCGCTGGCAAACTCGGTTATTGCTATTTGCAACCGTAGGCGTTTTAGTAACCCTGCCCTTTTTTATGGGTTTAATTACCTCCCAATCAGGCTCAATATTTTTCTGGATTTTAGGGTATGTAGCGATTTTTGGCATCGGCTGGGATGCTTTATATATTTCGATCCAGCAGTTTCGCTGGGATCGAGATTGGCCCGGTGTATTTCAATTGCTCGCTGGGATTTGGGAGGCACTTTTTGTGTTATTTTTAATCAAAATTATAGGTTTGCCCGGGATACCTGCACAAGATTTTGACTTGGGAGCTTTTGCATTGCATTATAGTTTAGTGTGGCTGGCTATTTATCTGGCGTCGCAAACACTGATGCGGATTTTCTTTCCTTACTGGCGTTTCCGAGGCGGTCAATGGTTGTAATAATACCTGTAGCGGCGGGTTTTACTCGCAATAATCGCCTCAAACCCATAATCTAATAAACCCGCTCCGGCTATTCTACCAATTCCCAATTCTCAATTCCCTACAGAATTTACAGTCAGGTGTAGCGATCCCTGGGCACCCAACATAATTTATAGTAAGCTCAACTCAAAATTGCTGGCATCCTTCAATGCACCGTCCTCCTTGTATTTTCTCATTTTTTTCAGGTTCAGGGTTGCTCGATCTGGGTTTTGAGTCGATCGGCTTTAATGTAGCGTATGTCAATGAAATTTTCCCACCTTTCATGCAAGCATACCGCTATTCTCGGCAGTGCCTGAATTTGCCGCTACCAGAATACGGATATTGCGAAGGAGAGGAAGCAGATGTAACTCGACTTGTAGGGGAAGAACCAGCTTTTCGCCTGCGGGAATTGATGCAGGATGCCCGCAAGTTTCACAACATTGTGGGATTTATCGCGGGACCGCCTTGTCCTGACTTTTCTATTGGTGGCAAAAACCGAGGTCAAGAAGGAGATAAAGGTCAACTTTCAGCTTCATACATTGAATTGATTTGTCAGCAGCAGCCAGATTTCTTTTTATTTGAAAATGTCAAAGGTTTGTGGATAACAAAAAAACATAAAGCTTTTTACGACGCACTCAAAAATCAGTTGTCTGAGTCGGGATACGTTTTTGCAGAACGTTTAATTAATGCGATAGAATACGGTGTCCCGCAAGATAGAGATAGAATTATTTTGATTGGCTTTAGAAAAAACCTGATCAAAAATCTGGGCATTTCTATAAATGAAAAAAGCCAAATGTTATCCGAAAGTTTATTTCCTTGGCAAAGTCAGATTTTCTATCCAAAATCCGAAGTTTTTTCTCATCCTTGGCCTGATATAACTGCCTTTGCAGGTGATGGTTTTTTGCCGTGTCCTGATGGCATTCCCCAAGAGTTAACTGTTGAATTTTGGTTCCAAAGAAATGACGTTCTCAACCATCCCAATGCCAAACACTATTTTCAACCCAAAGCTGGTATTAAGCGGTTTGCTTCCGTTGATGAAGGAGATGATTCAAAAAAATCTTTCAAGCGATTGCATCGGTGGCGTTATTCGCCGACAGCTTGTTACGGCAATAACGAAGTTCACTTGCACCCTTACAAACTTCGCAGGCTTTCTGTTGCAGAAACACTGGCTGTTCAGTCACTGCCAAAAGAGTTTGCACTTCCGGCTAAGATGACTTTGACTAATATGTTTAAAACTGTTGGCAATGGGGTTCCTTATTTGGCTGCACAAGGTATTGCCAAAACAATTTTACAGTTTTTATCTAACTAAAAAAACCGAATAGCCAGATACGCTAATTCGCAAAATTTGTCGCGTCTCTAAAACTCTTTGTAGCGGTTAGGAGGGGATTGCACACCCTACAATTACTAAAATTCCCAATTACCAGACGTATCTTGTTTAACATAGAAGTGTTATAATAAATTGTTAAGGTTGAAAACCTATATTTTTTATTTGCCTGCAATTCGCCATGACCGTTAAACCCCGCCGCTATCACATCACTACTTTCGGATGCCAGATGAATAAAGCCGACTCGGAACGGATGGCCGGCATTCTGGAAAATATGGGCTTTGAGTTCTCGGAAGACCCGAACGAAGCTAGCTTGATTCTCTACAATACTTGCACAATTCGCGACAATGCCGAACAAAGAGTTTATTCTAACCTCGGAAGGCAAGCTCATCGCAAGCGCCAAGAACCGGGTTTAACTTTAATTGTAGCTGGATGTGTGGCGCAGCAGGAAGGTGAAGCGCTGCTGCGGAGAGTGCCGGAATTAGACTTAGTAATGGGGCCGCAACACGCTAACCGACTTGAAGATTTGCTGGAACAAGTTTTTGAGGGCAATCAAGTGGTGGCGACTGAAGCTGTTGAGATTATGGAGGATATTACTAAGCCGCGCCGCGACAGCAAGGTGACGGCTTGGGTGAATGTAATTTACGGCTGCAATGAACGCTGCACTTATTGTGTTGTGCCGAATGTTCGCGGGGTTGAACAGTCGCGAATGCCGGAGGCTATTCGCGCGGAAATGGAGGATTTGGGCCGCCAAGGTTACAAGGAAGTAACTTTATTGGGGCAGAATATTGATGCTTACGGGCGCGATTTGCCGGGAACAAAACCGGACGGCAGCAACCAGCATACTTTGACGGATTTGCTTTATTTTGTGCAGGATGTGCCGGGTGTCGATCGCCTCAGATTTGCTACTAGCCACCCGCGCTATTTTACGGAAAGATTGATTAAGGCTTGTGCGGAATTACCGCAGGTTTGCGAACATTTTCACATTCCTTTTCAGTCGGGAGATAATGATATTTTGAAGGCGATGTCGCGGGGTTATACTCAGGAAAAATACCGTCGGATTATTGATACAATTCGCCGTTATATGCCGGATGCGTCGATTACTGCGGATGCGATTGTCGGTTTTCCTGGGGAGACGGAAGCGCAGTTTGAAAAGACTTTGAAGTTGATCGAAGACGTTGGTTTCGATTTGGTGAATACTGCGGCTTATTCTCCTCGCCCGGGAACGCCGGCGGCTTTGTGGGAAAATCAGTTGAGTGAGGAGGTGAAAGCCGATCGCCTGCAACGGATCAATCATGTGGTGACAACAACGGCGATGGAACGATCGCAGCGCTATTTCGGACGCACTGAAGAGGTTTTGGTGGAAGTCCAAAATCTCAAAGATTCAACTCAAGTGATGGGACGCACTCGCGGCAATCGTCTGACATTTTTTAAGGGCGATATTGCTGAATTGGCGGGTAAAATTGTGCGGGTTAAAATTACAGATATTCGCGCTTTTAGTTTGACAGGAGAAATGCTGAAATAGTTTTGATGTTTGAGTTTTGAGTTTAATTCCCACAAATAATGTTGGCGAACTCAATACTCTAAACTGAAATTGTAGCGTGGTTAAATCGCAACTAGATTTGTGGAAATAAGTAATATCAAATCCGGTAGCATCGGCATTAATATTACCCACAGCTAGGACACGGCAGTGCCGTGTCCCTACAATTAATCCCGGTAGGGACACGGCACTGCCGTGTCCTCTATATAATTCCGGTGCAACCGGAAACAATATAATTGAATATCGGCAGCAAATTATGAATAAACTAATTCGCATTTTGCTGTAAACAACTATTCCGACAACTGAGGATGGCTGGAGTATTAAGCGTTTCTGTTGATTCCCGGAATATCGGGCTGCGCTGAAGGACGATGAAGGAAATAAACTGTTTCAAGTGAAAGCCAGAAACCGGGAATCGAATGCTGAGGGAAATGATTCGATTTTAAGCTGTTTAGGGGAGGCAATTTTTGACTAACGGTGGCTGTTTGCTGTGGATTGTGGCAACGATTTAACTGAAAATGACCGGGCGGGAATTTAGGCTTTTCACAGGCGGGAAGGGGATTTTAACCGCAGAGATCGCACAGGAGACAGAGGAGATAAATAGTCTTAAAGCAGTTCGTCTCTGGGTTAGTTGCGCTAACTGCGTGTATATTTGTCGAAAAGTCCTAGGAGTATTGAAAAATGACAACGATGCGGATCGGGCTATTGTTCGGGGGGCGATCGGGCGAACACGAAGTCTCAATTAGTTCGGCGCGGGCGATCGCCCGCGCCCTCGCTGCTGACGAAAATGCCTCTAAATACGAAGTTTTGCCCTTTTACATCCAAAAAAACGGCCGCTGGCTGTCGGGAACATTACCTCAACAAGTCTTAGCCACCGGAAAACCTGTGGAAATAGAGGAACAACCCGGACAAGACGACTCTGCCGCGTCTGCACAGTTTCCTAATTTTAATGCCGTAGATGTTTGGTTCCCTGTTTTGCACGGGCCAAATGGCGAAGACGGTACGGTGCAAGGGTTGCTGAAATTAATGCAAATTCCTTTTGTCGGTTCCGGGGTTTTAGGTTCGGCCCTGGGAATGGATAAAATTGCCATGAAAATGGCTTTTGCTCACGCTGGTTTGCCGCAGGTAAAATACATCGCTGTCAACCGTTCCGAAATCTGGTCTAATCCTTGCGTTTTCCCCAAGCTGTGCGACAAAATTGAATCAGCTTTGGGCTATCCTTGCTTTGTTAAACCCGCTAATTTGGGTTCGTCTGTGGGAATTGCTAAAGCTCGATCGCGGGCTGAGTTAGAAGCAGCTCTCGATAGCGCCGCCAGCTACGACAGGCGGATAATTGTCGAAGCGGGTGTGGTTGCTAGAGAATTAGAATGTGCAGTTTTGGGTAACGATAATCCCCAAGCTTCAACCGTGGGAGAAATTACTTTTCAAAGCGATTTCTACGACTACGAAACTAAATATACCCTGGGACAAGCCGACTGCTCAATCCCGGCAAAAGTCAGCGGTGCGATCGTCTCGCAAATCCAAGAAATGGCAGTACAAGCATTTTTGGCTGTAGACGCGGCAGGTTTAGCGCGAGTAGACTTTTTCTACATTGAATCAACCGGAGAAGTTTTGATTAATGAAATTAACACTTTTCCCGGCTTTACAGCTACCAGTATGTATCCGCAAATGTGGGCAGCGGACGGCATTTCTTTCCCGGAATTAGTAGACCGTTTAATTCAATTAGCTCTCGAACGGCACGGTGAAAAAGGTTGAATCGCGAGCGGCAAACTGCTTTTGTGTCAAGAGCAAAAAATAAATTATTTTGCAGGTAATATATCCATGCCAGCAGAAACGATATAACATGGTTGTGGCAGGCAGTGCCTGCCCGCAGCCCTATTTCTGGTGCTGGTCGAGCAACTGGCAATTTTTAGCAGGCTAGTATAAATTAAATGCAACATAAAATGTTTAACTGAGAACAGCGAATAGCAGCGTCAATCTCACATCTTGCATCTCAAATTTTAACTCGGTTAACTTAGATGAGACGTTTAACTCAAATTCCGCATTGGTGGACTTACGGACTGTTTTTTCCCCTGGCGGTACTCAACTGCTGGTTAGCCCTCCTAGTCTTTGAATATTTTCGCGCCCTGATTACAGTTTTGATTGTCGCTACAGTCTTCTCTTTTTTGCTAGATTATCCAGTACGCTTTCTGCACAGATACGGCTTGAAGCGCGATCGAGCAGTTTTGTCGGTATTCTTTTTTACTTTACTGCTATTGGTGGTTTTAGGTCTGACTCTAGCTCCCATTTTGCTAAACCAAATCACTGAACTCGCCACCAGACTGCCGACTTGGATAGTTTCTGGCACAGAACAGATGGAAGCGTTTCACAAGTGGGCGGAAAATCGCAATCTCCGCATTGATGTTAGCGGTTTGACTACCCAATTGAGCGATCGACTTTCATCTCAATTGCAGTCTCTCACTGGCGAAATTCTCAAATTTGGCTTGGGTGCGGCAGACAGTCTGCTGAATTCCCTCCTCACAATAGTCCTGACATTTTACTTGCTCTTGCACGGCGATCGCCTTTGGGAAGGTTTGTTTAAATGGTTTCCCTCCAAGCTGAACCTTCAATTGCGAGAGTTGCTGGCGCGAAGCTTCCACAACTACTTCGTCGGGCAAGCAACTTTGGCGGGTTTGATGGGACTGTCGATGACTGTTGCTTTTTTAATTTTGCGAGTTCCTTTCGGACTGCTGTTCGGTTTGGGTGTGGGTGTAATGACCATGATTCCCTTCGGGGCACCTTTCAGTATTTGTATTGTCAGTTTGTTGATCACATTAAACAACTTTTGGCTCGGCGTCACAGTCTTAGCTGTCGCTACAATAATTGAGCAAGTAATTGAAAGCGGAGTTGCTCCTCGGTTATTAGGCAGTTTTATCGGTCTCAATCCCGTGTGGATTTTAGTGTCGCTGCTGGTGGGGGTTAAGGTGGCTGGAGTAGCAGGTTTGTTAGTTGCTGTGCCGATGGCTGGTTTTATTAAGAATACTGTTGATACTTTGGAAATTTCGAGGAACAAGTCAAGGGAAATAGATTCGGTTAGTTCCATTAAATCTATAGAGCAATAAAATTGCCAACTCGGTTCATATTTAAGATTTTAAGGAAGTTTTTGCCGGCTATTTTGGCTGAGGTTGAGTTGCTACTTTAGCTTGAGGCTTTACAGGTTTTTTACTTCCTGCTTTAGGTTTAGGCTTTGCGGGTGCTTTAGCTGCTGTCCTCGATGCAGGCGGGGTCAAAAACCCCGTTTCTACGTGAACGTCGATCGCTCACAACCAAGAGTTTGATTCTTAACCAGGTTTTTGTGATTCCAGGACTGTTGTAGAGTTCGGATATCAATTCAGTCAACATTTCATGCTATTGCGGAATATCCTGGCCTGCAGCCGTAGTCTTGATTATTGAAATCTGAGGCAATTCTCCAATGCTGGCTCAGTTCGATCGCACTCAAAAGCTGGAATCCACACACAATTTGCCTGCACTTGTCGGGTTTCTACCCCAGCTTGTAGGGTAAACCCTACCAGTCAAGCAGATCTCACTAATGCTTGAATTAAAATTAAAGAGCATTTAGTTCTAAGTTAATTACAGTAGGTGCTAAAAATGGAAAACCATAATTATAACTCTCGCTCAAACTCCCACCAAATCAATACTATGTCAACCAAAGATATGCCTGCTTCTCAGCGTTCTCGCCGTTTTTATTTGCCGAAAAAACTTGCTTTTTTATCCCTACTTTTGCTCGGCTCGACCGCAACTGTTGGGTGCAACGCCCTAACTTCTCAAGTTCCTGGAAGTTCTAACGCCATCAAAGCTGAACCGGCAAGTGCAGCGCCAATCTCAGCATTACCTGCAAATATATTGCCCTCTCAAGACTCTAATTTTGTCACTAAAGTTGTGCAGGAAGTCGGCCCGGCAGTGGTGCGGATTAATTCGTCTCGCACGGTGAGGAACCAAGTTCCAGATGAGATCCCCGAACAATTCCGTCGCTTCTTCGGTTCGGAATTACCGATTCAGCCGGGAAATCGGGTAGAAAGGGGTTCTGGTTCTGGTTTTGTCATCGGTTCCGACGGTCGCATTTTGACTAACGCTCACGTTGTTGATGGCGCGGATACGGTAACGGTAAAACTGAAGGATGGCCGCGATTTTGTCGGCAAAGTTTTAGGCGTAGATACAGTTACTGATGTGGCTGTTGTTAAAATAGAAGCTACCAATTTGCCTGTGGTGAGTTTGGGCAAATCTGAAGAATTAGAGCCGGGAGAATGGGCGATCGCGATCGGCAATCCCCTCGGTTTGGACAATACTGTGACTGTGGGCATTATTAGCGCTACAGGCCGTTCTAGCGCCGATGTCGGTGTTCCCGACAAGCGCGTCAGCTTTATTCAAACCGACGCTGCGATCAATCCCGGTAATTCTGGCGGCCCGCTGCTGAACCAGCGCGGTCAAGTTATCGGCATGAATACGGCGATTATTCAAGGCGCTCAAGGATTGGGTTTTGCGATTCCGATCGATCGAGCACAACAAATTGCTGACCAATTAGTAACAACCGGAAAAGCCGAACATCCTTATCTCGGCGTTCGGATGTTGAGCATTACTCCCGAAGTCAAGGCAGAATTCAATAAAAATCCCAACCCCAAATTGAGGCTGACTGAAGATAAAGGCGTGTTAGTTTTGGGAATTGCCAAAGGTTCTCCGGCAGAACAAGCTGGAGTTCGCGTTGCCGATGTGATCAAGAAAATCAACGGTGCAGAAGTCAGCGATGCTGGCAGCGTACAGCAAATTGTCGAGAAAAGTACAGTGGGCAGCGATCTGCAGCTTGAAGTGAGCCGCAGCGGACAACCTGTTACTGTTGCCGTGAAAGCGGGTGCTTTTCCAGCGGCCCAGGAGCGGTAGCATTGTTGATTGAAACTTATATCTTGCACGCACAAGCAAGAGTCCGGCAGGGGTTTAAACCCCTGCCTCAAAGTATCAGTCCTCTTGGATAGGACTGATATTAAGCTACTGTCAATAAATAGGGAGTAATTATTAGTGGGTTTTAACCGGATTGTGCTGTGAGACGGGGGTTTAAACCTCCGGCGGGATGTCGGGGGTACTCGTTATAGTAAGTTACCATAGTTTATATGGGTTATTAAGAGGTAAAACAATGGCTAACATTAATCGGAGGCGTACTGAAAATATTAACGGTAACTTTTATGTAGACAGTACCTGCATTGACTGCGATACTTGTCGGTGGATGGCACCTGAAGTATTTACTCAAGATGGAGAACAGTCTGCTGTATACCACCAGCCAACTAACGAGATGGAAGAAGTGCGATCGCTCGCGGCTCTTTTGTCTTGTCCCACAAGTTCCATCGGCACTGTTGAAAAACCCAAAAACATCAAACAAGTTCAGCAACAGTTGCCCGCACTCGTAGCTGAAAATGTCTATCACTGCGGCTACCACTCAGAGCAATCCTACGGTGCTGCTAGCTATTTAATTGTCCGTCCAGAGGGCAATGTTTTAGTTGATTCTCCCCGTTTTGTGCCGCCGCTAGTCAAAAACATAGAAGCAATGGGGGGCATTCGCTATCTGTACTTGACTCACCGCGACGACGTAGCAGACCATCAAAAATACCGCGATCATTTTGGGTGCGATCGCATTCTCCATACTGACGAAATTAACGCGGGTACTCGCAGTGTAGAAATTCAATTGGGGGGCAGCGAACCGCATCAAATAGCCGATGATTTGTTGATTATACCTGTTCCAGGCCACACGAAAGGTCACACAGTTTTACTTTACAATAACAAGTTTTTGTTCAGCGGCGATCATCTTGCTTGGTCGGAAAGTTTGCAGCAGCTAGTTGGCTTTCACGAAGTCTGTTGGTATTCTTGGCCGGAACAAATCAAATCTATGCAGAATTTGGCTAATTACTCGTTTGAATGGGTGTTGCCGGGACACGGCCGCAGGTATAATGCCGATCGAGAAACAATGAGCAAGCAAATGCGGAAATGTATTGCTTGGATGGTCGATTCTTAATAGTTTAAAACCCCTTCTATCTTCGGCACTAGCCAATCTACTATACACACAAATTCCGAGCCGAGGGCGACTAAGAATAAGAGGGGATATTTAAGCCGGATTGGGTATTAAGCCTTTGGAATGGCAACCAAAGTGATAGAATTAGCGGGATAAGTTGCCTGAAAACTGGCGCTGACACCGAAATCGCTGTGACGGGCGATCGCTCGCAACTTCGTTTGGCTGTAAGTGTAAACTTGAGCTTTGGAGGCTGGGTTAAGTCCTTTCAAGCTCAAGTTTCAGGTCAAATTTTTGTTGGTTTTATTAATGGTTACTAGCGTCAAAACACTGTCGCTAGTGCGATCGCCTGCGTAGATTGACAAAAGTCCTTGCTCTGACGGGTTGACAACAAGAGCCAAAATATCTGATCTTTGAATACTGCTAAAATTGGGAGAATGAGAGATTTTTGCTCTTCATGATAATGGGATAGCTCGCTTCGTTCCCGAAGGGTAGGGAATCGCCCTTGACGTATCTCAATCCTCTAGCGACAAGTCGCGCAAGAAATAAAAGCGATCGCGCCCTAAATGCTCGCCTTTAATTCGCCCTACATAAGTTGTCAAAAGTAAAACAATTTCAATACACGCCAATAATTGCAGCAACAATCCGCTCCTCAAGGGGTTTGACTGTATTAATTTTAAGCGCATCTTTGAGTTTTTCTGTATGAATCGGCTCCTCAATTAAATTTTGATAAAGGTCTTGGAGTCGCAGAGGTTCAGAACGGCGTTCTTGCAGGCGATCTAACCATCTAGGCTGAATTAAATCGAGCCACCACTCGGCTAAAAGACTTAAATCGACGTGCCACTTGCTTAATTCTACTTCCCTGTTTGGGCTATTTTCCTTAGATTGTTCTTCATTGAACATAGAAAGCAACTTCTCAACCAATTCTGCACGCTCCCTGTCTTCGTCTTGAACAGATTTATGCTTGTATTCTTTTAAAACTTCCTCCATCAACTTAAGAGCGCGCTGCTTCTTCTTGGGTAACATCTCTTTTTCTGCTTTATTAAGTTGATATAAGAAATCATCTTGCCATACAGAAGCTGTTTTTCCTAGCGGAAAATCGTTAACTGCTGCATCCAGATTTTCTTTCAGTTTATTACTAATATAATCTAAGTCTGTTCTCGGCTTGACTTCCGAAGGATCTAAATAAACCCAACGGGGCGATCCCCATTCTGTGCCAGCAATGGCAAAGAAAGCCCAAGGCTGGTCTTTAGTTTGAACAATACTCAAAGAAGTCCGTATTTTACTTGCTCGTCGTACTCGATCGTATACTTCGCATGGAACCAGGCTAATATCGTCCTCTACGAGCGATCGCACCGGGTCAAAAACATCGTTTAATGTCCAGATTTCACTTGCTTTTTGCCCTTGATTATTAGCAAGTTCTGCCATCGATGTAATCACTTCATCTGATGATTCTGTGTCTTCCTCCGGTGATAAGTGATCTGGTAGTGATATATTTGACCCCAGCAAATCAGACACCAGATTGTGGCGAGCTACAAATTTGCTCTCCGAAGACCGCAGGGCAAACTCGTTGCTATCTTTTGGCCACCATATTTCAATTGCAGGGTGAGGACTGTCCATGCGAGCGATCCGACCTATCCGCTGTTCTGCCAAGCGAATTACACTGGGCATCGTCAATTGAACAACGGCGGAAGCTTGCTGGAGGTTGACCCCCTCAGACATTGCATCTGAACATAACCCAATGACTCTAGATTCCTCGGAACCAAGTTTAAATGACTCATTAACCCGATCGTAGTCTGTTGTTGTATCTCCAGTTGCGATCAGCGTCTTAACCCCTTCTCTTTCAAGGAAATGTTTAATCTGATGAAGAGTAATCAAACGACTATCGAAAACTATCATCAGTTTGTGATGCTTTAATAGCTTGACCAGATGCGCTGCTTTAGTGTTTTCTCGCGAGTCCGAAATCTTTTCACATAGATTAGCAATATCTGTGTAAACCTCTATTTCTTCCTCACAAGCTTCTTTATGTCTGGCAGGATCGCTCAGCCATTCAGGCAGTTTAATGCCCAGCTTGTTTTTTGCTGTTTCACCTGATATATTCTCCAATGTTTTGATTAAATTACCCGTGTCTTTCTTGATTCTGGTATTAGGATTAATGTCGAAGTGGTTCTGTGCACGATCTGTTCCATAAATATGTTCTATCAGTGCCGCACGAGAAGATCGCAAGCAAGCCATAACCTGATAAGCAGGCAGTACCTTAGCACTTTTCAGGCGTGCTTCAAGATACTTTTCTTCGCTCCAGCCTTGCTTGCGAAGAAATGTTGGGAGTTCTGAAATTTCCTTGAGATATACTAAACCACGCAGTCTGTCAGTGGCTTGACGAATCTGTTGGGCTAAGTTGCGATCGCCATCAGTTTCACCGCAATCATACTCTTTTGATATCTCTTTCGGATAGCGACATAGAGCACCCAACGTATTCTTATAACGTTCGGGTTCGAGATCTATCATACTATTAAACAGACGTTTTGTTCGCCGAACAGTAAATTGCTGAATCGCTCTCCGCAGGTTATTGCTAAGCTCTTTTGGCATCCTTTCATTCTGTTTTTCGTGCTGGCTCCATAGCGATTTAAGAGATTCCACCAATTCATCATCAAAGTTATCAGCTCCTAACAATTCCACGAGGGAAAGCAAATCCTTAACTCCTTTGTTGATCGGAGTAGCTGTAAACAGCAATACATAGTCAGCCATGTTGCTAAAGAGTGCCTGCGTCCGATTAGAACTGTCGTTGAAAAAGTTATGCGCTTCATCGACAGCAAGGACTTGACCGCGACGGATAACATCAATAAGATGGTGGTGCTTCTTAGATTTGGCACTACTCAATGAGCCGTGAGAGTAAGCAAGGAGATGGGCGCCCTCGCAAGTCGTAATCTCTTCCTGCCAAGAGTTTAGGACTTTAGGCGGACAAATTAACACTGAATCACCTTTCCGCACCCGCCCAGTTCCCCAAATGTGATTGATTACATTTTTGATGAGGTGGACGCCCATTCGAGTTTTACCCGAACCCGTTGCATCGGCTACGAGCACGCTGC
Source organism: Microcoleus sp. Pol7_A1 (assembly GCF_036701085.1). NCBI lineage: Bacteria > Bacillati > Cyanobacteriota > Cyanophyceae > Oscillatoriales > Microcoleaceae > Microcoleus > Microcoleus sp. Pol7_A1. The sequence continues at coordinate 24,002 of NZ_JAUBQD010000054.1, read as the reverse complement.
CAACATTTTCAATGACCCAAATTGCCTGAGCTATTCCCTGTTCTTGAGACGGCCAAAGCAGAGGTTCATCATTCCAATAATTGGTTGGTTTGTATTTTTTTGCCCACTCACCTTCTAGCAATTCTGCACAAGCTCTTGCTAAAGTCACGTCCCATGTTTCCTTGCTGAGAAGCCTTGTTAATAAATCGATTAATTGGTCATTGTAGCATCTTCCTAAATTCCAAATCTTTTCTGCCAACTGACAAGCTTCATCGAATCGTGGTTTCTCTTTTTTTGAATTTTGAAACCTAACATTTGCTTCAATTTGGTAGCTTAAACCTGAAGTGCTGTAATTACTAGAACCAAGGGTAATAGCACTATCTCCGTGAAAAATTTTGGCGTGGATGGGTTTTTCCTTAGCAATCCTGGTTTCTACTATTTCTGTTTTGAGTAACTGGATCGCAGCAATAACTTTCCCACATTTACGGATAGAGATACCTTGCTCCATCCAGTAATCTTCTATTTCCTGAGAAAACTTGTGGGAGGAGGGAAACTCCTGAGCTTTTGTTGGATATGGTTCATTACCGAGCAAGATGCGGATTTGCTCAAAAGCATCTGGATTACTTTGCCAACTACTATAACAATCCGCCAGAAAATCGATAATTTTTTCCAGTGAAGCGTAGCCCGTAATAATTAGTGGGTTTTTTGAGCGGCGCAGATCGTTCTCGATAATCGAGCCTACGCTAGATTTTGCGTAGTTATACGGAAAGCTCTCGCGATCTGGCCAGCCGCTATCGGTTTCGCAATTGGAATGATTCATGTTCCTTGTTAATTAATTGAGATGATCTGTCAATCTGCGATCGCCCCTACATCCCCCTTCCCCTTGTCAACACCAACACTCGCCGCACCATCCTGATGCCGAATCCACTTCAACAAAGAATTTCCCAGCCGAGTACCAATTTGAGAACCATCAAACTCAAACAGAGAATCCTTACTTTTCAAGCCTTCCGCTAAAACTTCTTTCCCCTTCGCGCTCAATTCCACCAGCGTCACCCGATTTACCAGCGAATACTCGATCGCCCCAGTCGCCTGCAACTCGCCGAGCACTTCCACATATCTCTGACTCGTCTCATTAGTCCGCACAATCCGCTTAGTCAAATCCCCCTTTTTCACCTTCATCTTCCCGCCGCTCAAATCCCACAAATTCAGCAGCACCCGAACTTTCGCCTTCGCATCCCAAACCGCTTGCTCTTCTGGTGTCAGAGTTTTAGACACTGGAATTTCATCATTCTCAGACATATCCATACCTTTAAATACTTGTTTTTACTATCAAATTCTACCAGAAACCTTGCTGGGAAACATTTAAACTTTTCTGCAAGCACGCCGGCGAACCTGCGAATAACTTATGCAGATTTCATTCTTAAATAATTTTGTCACTCATCAGGACAGTAAAATTCGATTACAAAGAATATGAATATTGACTAAAAACTTGTGAATTGATAAAATAGAATGTTGGATAACTTATCGCACTTCAAATTATCCGCAGTCAATACGAGCGATCGCTCTTTTCAATCAAAACAATCTCGATCGAGGCCAGGGACAACTTAGCAAACTCAACAAATGTAGCGATCCCAACCTTAGTCAACCACCCGCAACCCAGCTTAACTGCGACTTTAGTTCAATGCCAGATTCAGCCTTTAGAAAGACGAATTCAACCTACACATCTTGTTAAATTGCAAAGGCAATCAAAACATTGAACAATAGTTTACCCATGAAAAAGATTCCCGACCAAATTTCTGACATCAAAGAAAAACTTCCCGATTTAACTCCTACCCCTCCCGGTTTAAAAGCTCAAGCATCTAGCCACGACCTCAAAGCTCGGTTAGATTGGGGCGAACCCGGATTAACAATCATCGACGCTCGTGATTTTGAAAGCTTCGCCAAAAGCCACATTACCGGCGCCGTAATGATGCCAATGGACGAATTAGTCGCTCGCGCACAATCGAGTTTAGAACCCATCCGCGACATATACGTCTACGGCGAAAACGACGAACAAACCGCCGAAGCTGCCAATCTTCTCCGCGCAGCAGGCTTTAGAAAAGTAGCCGAACTAAAAGGCGGAATTCCTGCTTGGAAAGCCATTGACGGCCCCATCGATGGCGCTGCCGAACACGATACTCCCGGCCCCGACGCATACAACGTATTCTCTCGCTTGCAACACCACGCCGAAGCCCAGAAAATCAAAAAATAATCACACAGAATACCTAGATACCAGACTTATTGAAGAAGTTGGGTATCTAACAAAATAATTTGTTTGTAGTAAGGACTGGATCTTTATATTAAAGCTTGCAGTAACTAAGCACTAAAGTCCTTACTACAAACTAAATTGCGATCGGATAACCGGACTAGATATTAACAGTCGCGGACGCAAAAAGTCGTTTGACAGGCTACTTATCGCGTAAAGTGAACAATGCACACCCTACATAAACAAGTGTGTGCGTCCAAGACTGATTAACATTCCTTCCTCGCGTCCAAAAATGCTTTGACTTCCCTTAAAACTTGCCGATTCCCATCAAAAGTAATCAGCTTAACTGCATCTTCAAAGGAACTCCAGGCCGAATTTTGAACTTCCTCTACTTGCAACTGAACTTCCATTGAATTTACAAAAGCCAAAAAGTAAGTAACAGTCTTTTCAATTGATTCCCCTTCCTTCGCAAAGGAATAATGTTCCACAGAACTAGGCTTCCCTTCCTTAACAAAGGAATAACGTTCCACAAAACTAGGCTCCTCAAGCACTTCACAATCGCGGATGCCAGTTTCCTCCTCAAACTCCCGCTTCGCGGTTTCTAGCGCAGATTCTCCCTGATTGGCGTGACCTTTAGGAAACGCCCAATGTCCCGCTTGATGTTGGATCAACAAAAACAAACTATCAGTTTCAGTCGCAAAAACTGGCACAATCCCAAAAGCTTCATCTTTCATCTTTTTACCGACACGATTTTACAGATCCAAACTAAAATTACCACCCCAACCGAGTCGGCTGTTCGTAAACGCGCTTCAAAGTATTGACATCCCTCGCCGAAATAGGCGGAGGGTTTCTCACTTGAGAAAAATAAAGCACATCAGTTTCTATCAAACTGTGGCCCCAAATTCCCAAAGCGTGACCCAACTCGTGGCGCGCCGTCGCCGGAATATACTTACCGACTTGATTGGGATTCAAATAAACCGAAAACCGATGAGATAAAACTGTTTTATCCCCATCGCGACGGGCGTACAATTCATAGGTAGCCTCTCCAGAGCGCGATCGCAACACCCCTTGACGCAAAGGCGGAGCCCGACGTAAAATCCTAATATCAGCCACCTCCGAACTATCCACCACTTCCAAAGGCAAATAAACCCCCCATTCCCGGACAACATCCAACACAGCCCCCACCCATTCTTCAGACTTATTAGCATCAACTGGACGCTCAACATAAACCTGAATCGGAAACTTCGACCACAGCAAATGACCGAAATTCGGTGGCTTAACCTGGTCAAAATAATCACCGCTATCCGTGGAATCTTGCCAATTTGCCAGCGTTGGCGGCAAAGGGTGAACCTGTGGATTTGGCAAAGTCTTCGGGAGAGGAGAAACACTCGCTGCCGGAGTATTAACCTGAGTAAAAATTATCAAGCTAAAACAACATAAAGCCAATCCCAAACCAGCAAGCAATCGGGGTTTTACCGTAACTTTCCACAACCGCATTTTTGCAACCGCAGATAGACGAAAATAAACGCAGATGAACTTGATATTATCTGCGTCTATCTGCGTTCATCTGCGGTTAAAAATCCGAATCTTATAACTTAGGCGTCAACCAACCAGCACTCAAAATCACCGTCAAACCCATAAAAACAATAGACAGACCCCAAGTAATCCGGTTCAGACTCGTTTCTGCACTCTTGGCGCTGGTAAACAATTGAGCTTGTCCGCCAATCCCTCCAATGCCATCGCCTTTAGGACTGTGCAGCAATACAAAAACCACAAGTCCTAAAGCAGACAAAGACCAGATAGCTTGTAAAACAGAAACAATATTCATAATTAGCCGTAATTGGTAATTAGTAATCGGTAATCAATCATCATATCAAATTCGGTCGATCGCGCACATCCAGTCGATCGACCGCAATTTATGTAGGGACACGGCAGTGCCGTGTCCCTACTGCTGCGTCCCTACTACAATCGGACTCGCACCGGAGTGCGATTGGCGCGAACTTCAAAATTAGCGGGTTCAATCATAGAGCGTCCCGTCATCTCCGGGGGCTGAGGCAACCTCAAAAGCTCCAGAATCGTCGGCGCAATATCTGCCAAACAGCCGTCCGTCCTCAGAGGAACATCCGTTCCGTGACCCGGAATCTTCAGACCTTCGCCTTCTACCAGAATAAACGGAACCGGGTTAGTCGTGTGAGCCGTCCAGGGATTCCCGTTCTCGTCAAACATCTGCTCAGCATTTCCGTGGTCAGCAATAATAATTGCCGTTCCCCCAGCTTTACTAATGCTGCTCAACAGCCGCCCCAAACATTTATCCACAGTTTCGATCGCAATTATCGTCGCATCCATCATCCCCGTATGACCAACCATATCCGGGTTAGCGTAATTAATCACCACCAACGAATAAATCCGCTTTTCCAAACCCGCCACAGCCACATCCGTCACCACGGCCGCCGACATCTCCGGCGCCTCATCGTAAGTCGCCACCATCGGGCTCTGCACCAACTCGCGGTGTTCCCCTATAAAAGGCTCTTCCAGACCCCCATTAAAAAAATAAGTCACATGAGCGTACTTTTCAGTTTCCGCCGTCCGCAACTGCTGCAAACCGTGCTTAGAAATCACCTCGCCCAGAATATTGTTCAAATTCTGCGGTTCAAAAGCCACCATTACCGACAGTTTCGGGTCGTACTGAGTAAAAGTCGCAAACGCCAGCGGCTCAATTAACTGCCGTTCAAAGCCATTAAAAATGGGAGACACAAAAGCCTGAGTCAATTCTCTAGCCCTGTCCGGGCGAAAATTAAAGAAAATTACCCCATCCCCGGATGCCACCGCCCCCGGACCAATCCGAGTCGGAATTGCAAACTCGTCCGTCACTCCTTCAGCATAAGAGGCCCGCAACACATCAACAGCCGATCGACCGTCAGGCGCACCCTCAGTCGTCATCACCTCGTAAGCGCGCTGCACCCGATCCCAGCGCTTGTCCCTGTCCATCGCGTAGTAGCGGCCGCTGATGGTCGCAATCCGACCGACCCCTACCTTTTCTATATAACTTTCAATCTTTGCTAGAGCTTCTACACCCTCTTTCGGAGTAGTATCGCGGCCGTCTGTAATCGCGTGAATGCAAACATCAGAAATTCCCTGTGCCTTTGCTAGCAGCAGCAAACCCAAAATGTGACTCAGATGCGAGTGAACCCCGCCCTCGGAACAAAGACCAGTCAGGTGCAACTTGCCGCCCTGAAGGCGCACTTTCTCACAAAGCTGAACCAGCGCCCGGTTGTTGAGCAAAGAACCATCTTCCACTGCATCCGAGATCCGCACCAACTCTTGAGGAACCACGCGGCCCGCGCCCAGATTCAAGTGGCCGACCTCCGAGTTGCCCATTTGTCCGTCAGGAAGCCCTACCGCCCGGCCCGATGTGTGAATCAGAGTTCTGGGATAAGCGGCCCAGAGACTGTCCATCACGGGTGTTTTCGCAGCTGCGATCGCATTTCCGTATTTTTCTTCACGATAACCCCAGCCATCCAGAATAATCAGCACTACAGGAGATACAGACGCTTGTGCCATGCGAATACCTTATTTAGAATAATTAATTTCTCGATTTGCATGATTTCCGATTTTGCGGAACATCTTCCGCTAATCAGTTTACATATTTTCTACGCTCCGGCTGAACAAAGCCAACCAAAATTCCCTCAGCCACAGCATTTTGGGAACTAATTTCGACCTGCTTTGCGAATTGTTTAATGGATTGCCTTGCCTTGTACTGTGAATCCACAGTCGGAGACTGTTACCGATCTCACCAACAGCGACCGTGCTTTTCTTGCCGCATTTTCATGAATTGTTCAACGGTCGGTTGCTATTGAAACAATAAGAAGAATACCACAGATGGCGAACTTTTGCTACAGCCTCAAGAAATAAATTAAAAAGCTTTGACTGCGCTGCGAAAAACTTTAAACGAGTTGAGCAAAAATTCGTTTCCGAATCGGCTCACTTTCAGCGGACATAAAATTCTACAACATCTTTTTTAATTTTGACATCGTAATTGCCAAAGAAATCGTGACCGAGCAGACCTATTGGCATTTGTTTGGCGATCGCCACTTCGACATTTTGGATCGCAGCACCCCCAACCCGAATCGATCGCACTACGCCGATCGGGAACTCGACAACGCTACCATCAGCGATCCCCGCTCTCACGGTACGCACCGGCCTCACTCCCAGTGCAGTAGCCATCCGCTGAGAAATCAAAGTGCCGCTTGCCCCGGTATCGAGAATCATCTCAAAAGTCTTGTTGCCGTTAAATACCACATCAATCACCGGCGTCCCGCCTGCGCGGCGCTTAATTTTAGCTTGAAATACCCGTGGATTCCCCGCTGGCTTCGCCGGTTGATTTGCTGGGGGTTTGGCACCAGGATTGGATGGGTTCCAAAACTGAGAGTACAATTTGCCAGTTGTGAATCCCGATCCCGTTATAGTGCGATCGAGCTGCTGGGAACTCACATCGGGAACCAATGTCATCACCTGAGTTTCTGGCTGATGTGAATCAGAATGCACCTCGCCGCCCCCTACCGATCCCACACCCACCAAAACGGTGGCAAAAACAAAGCCCGATCGCCAAATCCCCTTGAGAATCACTTTTGCCATTATCTAAATACCTTAATTAATACAATATGTCGAACAACGACCGCCACTGATATCCTAACCCGCTCCAGAAAACCCAGCGCCCGAAGATCCCGATCAGATCATCAGGAAAACTTGGCAATTTTCAAGCGATCGCATACCATCAAACACAGGTAAACTTAAAAGCGGCAAATGGCATCAACTGCACTTGCCATTTGGATCACTTAAAAGTCAGGCGTTTGGGAATGATCGGCAATGCGTAAACTTTTATATTTTGCAACTATAGGAATGCTGGCTTTCTCGCTCGGGGGATGTGGCGGCGACGGGGGCGGCAACACGGCCAGTCCCACTCCTAGTCCTACTCTCACTCCCGGTGCAGCATCTCCGTCACCGGCCGCCAACGCTCCAGGAACTCCCGGTGCCGCGGCAAGTCCCACCCCAGCAGCCCAGACATTTCCCTCCCCCGTAGTAGCGGCCCAGCCCCCCGGCTTGCTCCGACCCACAAACCCCGACGAACGAGCAAGACAAGCTCAAGCAGACATCCAGGCCAAAAAGACAGCACCGGACTTAAACGGAACGGCAATTAGACAGACCCCCATCCCCGGCAAAGCAAACGATCCATTCTCAGTCCTTCCGCCTCAACCGATCAGAACAGACGGCGGGACGCAGGGCAACGAACTCCCCAACCTGCCTGTCCGAGCAGTGCCAAATCTGCCCAAGCTGCCAGATGATAGAAACCCCCCTCAGTGGACGCCAGCACAGCGCCCAAGCGCAGCGGGCGGCGGCGCAATTGCCCAACTTCCCCAAACCCAAAGCCCCGTACAGGTGTCCAGTCTTCCCAACCTGCCGTTAACCCGCATACCCCAATGGAGGTCGCCAATTTCAACGCGTCCCCAAACAGCCCCCGGACGCCCCGGTACTAGACCAGCAGGCTCCGGTGCTAGACCAGCAGGCTCCCCAGACATAGCAGGAGATCCTGCATCTATACCTGGACTGCCCTCCCTACCGGGCTTCCCAAGAGGCACCACCGGACGGCAGCCAGCCAGCCCCGGACGCCCGGGAGCTAGACCGGCAGGCTCCCCAGATATAGCAGCAGCTCCCGCATCATCTATACCCGGACTACCATCTATACCGCCATTCCCAAGAGGCACGACCGCACGCCCCCAAACGGCGCCGGGACGCCCGGGAACACCGGGACGACCGGGAACACCGGGACGACCGGGAACACCGGGACGACCGGGAACACCAGGAGCACCGGGACGACCGGGAGCACCGGGAGCACCGGGACGATCCCCAACGATCGCTGCTCGCCCCCCCAGCCCCCCCAGCATTCCCAACATCGCCACCAGAGAACTGCCCGGTCTACCCAAGCTGCCAGAATTAACGCCGCCGCCCTCCTGGCAAGACCCCAACCCGCCACCCCCCCCAGTGGCTCCGCCAGCCCCACCGCCTCCGCCTTCGACAGACAATGCCAAAGGAGTTGAAGTTAGTGGCGTAGTCAGAGTTGGTAATGACATACTGGTAATTGTCAAAGCACCTAACGAGCCAACAAGTCGATATATCAAAGTAGGACAGCGGATTGCCAGCGGGCAGGTGCTGATCAAACGGGTTGATTTCCTATCAGGAGCCGATCCGGTTGTGGTTTTAGAAGAAAACGGTGTAGAGGTGTCTAAAATTGTGGGAGAAAAATCTCCCCGAGTTGCCCAAAACCCAGTTTAATGAAAAATTTACCTCAATCCTTGGAACGAAAATTGAGAACAGTCATGCTTCGCTCAATTCAAAAATTCGGAATAGTGATGTTGGTTAGTTCGGGGGTAGGATGCCTCTCACTGCTAGTCAACATTCAGCAGTCATTGGCCCAGAATGCGCCAGACTCCGCCCAAAACCGCCCTCCCGTTTGCGAAGGCTCTCCCCCCAACGGTCGAGTCAAGTGCAACTACGAGAATGGCGACAATTATGAAGGAAATTTCGTCAACGGCAGACCTCAGGGACAAGGAATATACGTATACTCGAAGGGCGATCGCTATGAAGGACAGTTTCGCAACGGCGTGCCCAACGGTCAAGGTGTCTTCCTGTTCGCCAACGATGACCGCATGGTGGGAGAGTTCCGCAACGGTCTGATCGTTAGGGGAGAAGCTATTTTTGCTAGTGGCGATCGCTACCGGGGAACATTTGAAATTGTTCAACAAGTTGGCGGCGGGGCTGCTAGCAGTCAGCCGCACGGTCAAGGGCAATTTATCTTTGCTAGCGGCGATCGCTACGCCGGACAGTTTTTCGCAGGAAACCCGTTTGGTCGGGGAGTGTTCACCCGCGCTGACGGCACGCGCTGCGACGGTCAGTTTTTCAACGAACAGCTAGACGCCAAAGGTAGTTGCAGCTTCCCAAACGGCATTCGCTACCAAGGCGAATTGCGCAAGGGACTGCCTCACGGTAGAGGAGTAATTACAGATGCTAAAGGCAGACGGTTTGCCGGAGAGTTTCGCGCAGGCAAGCGCGTTCAACCGTGAATCTAGCCTCTAAAATTTAACATCTGACATCAGTGGAGGCGTTTTGACATGACGACAAATGCTGCTTCTAGTTCTTGGCGCGCCAGCCAATTTCCTTTTGACTTTGCCCCGCAGCGGACTCAAGATGCTGATTTGTTGCGACAACTCAATTTTGTGCCCGGTTTGAAGGAAGTCTTGACTTTGCGCCAAGTTCATGCTTTGGAACACGCTACGGTTTGGGTACTCAGCCAATCTGGCGGTACGGCGACAGCAAGAGCCGATAATGATTTATTGGGCGGGATGTCCACAGACCAAGGATTTTATCTTTACGGTCGCGTTAACATTGCACAGTTGCGTCAGGCAGTGCGCGAGGCTTTGCAGCGGATTGCAAGCGGAGAGTGGGATTTAGCTGTACATCCCCGCTGCGGCACGAATTTGTCGGTGGGAATGCTACTGACTGCTGGACTTGCTGTCGGCATCAATTTAGCCCTGCCCCGGGGGCCCATTCTGCAAGTTTTAGGTTTGGGAGCAGCAGCAGCGGCGGCGGCTCAGTTAGCTCCTGATGTGGGAGCTCTGGCTCAGCGTTACGTCACAACTGCTATTCCGTTTAATTTAGGTGTTGTTGATATTACTTTAAGTCACGACTTCTGGGGACGCGAAGCTCATTTTGTGCGGGTGCGTTGGGTTGAATAGCTGTTGCGGGAGGGGGGGATTTGAGAAAATCTTGCTTCTTCCTTCTTGCTTCTTCCTTCGTTTAATTAGTGTTTTGAAGCCAGGGCGATTCCCTTCGGGATAGCTTCGCACGCGCGTACTTCATCTAAAAAAAAAATAAATGTGCAAATTAGCGATCGACAAAACCTGGGTGGCAAGTCTACTGGCTGTCAGCTTAGCCGTACCAGGCAACAGTTTTTTGCCTTTCACGCACAATGCGAGTTTTGCTGGCGAAATATCCCAAACTAACCAACCAGAAATAGCTCCTGACGGCAAGATAGTTCCCGTCAATGGCAAAGTCAATGTTAGATTAACAAATAAAACCAACGATAGACTATTTTATCAGGTAGCTGGACAGACTAACCGCCGCAGTTTAGCAGAAAATTCAACAGTCGCGCTGCCAGCATTGACACTACCGGTCTCAATTGTATTTAGGCGACCAGATGGCGCATTATTAAAACCCAGTTTGAAACCTGTTGGCGAAGGAACAGTAGAAGTAAGATTAGACGAGACGAATGATTTAGGTTTGGATAAAACATCTTTAAGGATTCGGAATGACGGCGGACTTTTTCTGAGATAGAAAACTGGCAAGTTTAAAAAATTAACTTTCATTAAATATCTGTCTGCGTTAATCTGTGTGCATCAGGGGTTAAAACGTCCGATCGCCCTTGCCCCAGGAATTGTCAGGCAACAGTTGAATCATGTAAACTCAACTTGGCGATCGCCCCGACAACTCGACCTCACACTGCCGTACACTATCTGAGTTCCTATGTCAATCAAAAAAATTCTTTCCATAGCGCTGTTAATTTTCATCCCCATTTCCATCGCCGCTGAGTATTTGCACTGGGGATCCCTCGCAGTTTTCATCACATCCGCTTTAGGCATTATACCTCTGGCTATTTGGTTGAGCACAGCAACAGAAGAAGTGGCGATCGTTACAGGCCCCTCCATAGGTGGCTTATTAAATGCAGTCTTCGGCAATGCTACAGAATTAATTATTGCCATAGTTGCCCTGAAAGCCGGCTTAATTGACATTGTGAAAGCCAGCATAACCGGCACAATTATCAGCAACTTACTCTTAGTCATGGGATTTTCCATGCTACTAGGAGGCATACGCTACAAAGAACAAGAATTTAAGCCAATTATCGCGCGGGTGAACGGTTCCACAATGACTCTAGCAGTGATTGCAATTCTGCTGCCGACAATGGTAATTTACACCTCCAATGGAGTCGAACCTGCAGCTATAGAGAATCTTTCCTTAATAACTGCGATCGTCCTAATTGCAGTTTACGCTTTAACTCTGCTATTTTCATTAAAAACTCACAGCTATCTTTACGAAGTCGGCTTACTAGAACTAGAGTCAGAAAATCCTCAAAATACCAAAGAGGAATCTACTACGCACAAACCTAATTTGTGGCTGTGGATAGGAGTGCTAGTTGCCTCAACTGTTGCCGTTGCTTTTGAATCAGAAATTTTCGTTGGCGTTGTCGAAGAAACTACCAAAGGATTGGGATTGACGCCGCTGTTTACAGGGGTAATTCTGTTGCCGATTGTTGGCGGCGCGGCCGAATATGTAACTGCGGTGGGAGTTGCGATGAAAAACAATATGGATTTGTCAGTTTCTGTCGCGATGGGTTCGAGTTTGCTAGTTGCTTTGCTGGTAGCGCCGGTGTTGGTGATTATCGGATTAGTGATTCATCAGCCGATGGATTTAAACTTCAATCCGTTTGAAGTAGTTGCAGTTGCCATTGCAGTGACAATTGCCAATCTAATCAGTATAGACGGTCGCTCTAATTGGCTCGAAGGAGTGCTGCTTTTAGCCACATATATCGTGTTAGGAGCAGCATTTTACTTTCACCCCATTACTTGAAGCAACAATTTTCTTGGAGGGGCAATCGTGCGTGGTTGCCCCTCTTCCTTGAAAATAACTTATCTTTTTTCTGATTTTTTATTTCTCTTTGTATTCTGCCGTTAATTAAAGAAAATAATTTTAGGGATCAAAGTAATTACGGACAGCTACACTTTTGAACAGGAAAACACTGTCGTCTGCAACTTCTTTTTCTGCCTTTACGGTCGCGACAATCAGAAGTATCCCGACATTCTACCTTATCTTCACAAATTTGCTGACGGGGAAAAACACCCAAATTTTGTATAGACACTTCAGCGGTAAGCGCACCCTGGTCTATAATTTGATTATTTTCTTTAATTTCATAGAGAAACTTATTTTCTCCCTCTAAAACCGAAAAAGTTCTTGTTTTGTGACTGTTACCCAACTTAAATCCAAAATCCTCGGAAAACTCACCTTTGTTGTAACCTCTATCTGTGTAAGGATAGGGGTTAGTTTCCATGCCCTCAGTCACATTTTTAATCACCACTCTTCTGTTAGGGCCGGGAGGAGTTTTGCTGGAAACAAATCGAGCGCTTTGCGAATCAGGGGAGATCGCAGTACCGGCACACGCACCTACATATTCAGTGCGCTTAAATTGAATCAAATTAATATTAAAACTATTTTCGTTTTTGACCCTAAATTGTGCTTCGTTAGTCTGCTGGGCGCTGACTGTGAAAGCTGCTAACGTCAAAAAAATTGCCCCCAGCAAAATAGCTAGAAATTTAATTTGTGGCCTCCCCGTAAAAAATATGGGCTGTTTCATTTCTCTCTACCTCTAATGTTAATAGATAGCCTTTTGTTGACAATTTATTATTTTAACTTGAGAGCAGATATGTTGTCAAAGTCGCTCGGATAGTTTTACAGTCAGGACTTTAGTCCTTGATGTTGAGTGGCTGGCGAAAGGAAAAACTGAAGTCCTGACTGCGAACTTGATAGAGTCATGAATGAAGTCCTGAGTACGAACTTAACTACCAAGTTACTCGATCGCGCCATTTTTCTAAAAGTTTTTCCCCGACTCCCTGCACTCGTTCTGCATCCTCCAAAGAGGTAAAAGGTTGCTGTTGCCGCGCTGCAATAATTCTCTCGGCTAACTTCGGGCCAACTCCCGGCAAAGTTTCTAATTCTTCCTGACTCGCTGCATTCAAATTAACTAACTTTTTACCAGGAATTTGAGGTTTAGCAGTCGCAGATTTTGATGCTGCTTGTACTGAATCGCACTCTTTTTTCTTAGCGTCAATTTTCTGTTTGATTCGGGCGGGAATTCCCAAGATTGCACCTTTGTAAAGCCGATCGAACTCCCGCTCAAAATGGGCAGCAACTGTGGGACTCTCGATCGCCAGCAGCGTCTCGTCATTCCCGTGATTTGCCGCCTCACTCCAGTTGTGAGAACCTGTAAGCACCGTTTTGCCGTCCACAACGCCGAATTTGTGGTGCAGGCGATCGCCCATTGGTAACAGCGGCACTCCCACCGTAGTCAGCGGCTTTCTCCAAGGGCGATTGTCAGCTTCTAACTTGCAATCTTGGATGAAAGTCGCACCCATCATATCCAAACCTTCACTGTAAGAGCGATAAATAAAATTAGAGTCAATTAAAGCTCGCACCGCCACTCCTCGCCTAGCTTCAATTTCCAGAGTATTTGACAACCGCTGAGCCGAAAATACAAACAGTGCCAAATCAACCGACTTTTTCGCACTACCCAAAGTTCGATTTATCAAACCGTTGACGCTTTTTTCCCAAGGCAAAGTCGCAGTTGTCGGCGAAAATTGCACCGCAACTGTCGCATTCCCTACTCTCACTTTTTGTACTTGACGAAACGGCTTTTTGATGCCAAATTTGCTGTCCGGTTTGCCTCCGGGCCCGTCGCCCCACATCATGTTAAATTCTTGAGTAAATAGTTGCGCTACTCGATCATTTTCAATTTTCAGCAAATTGTTCGCATTGCCGCGACTTGCTGCTGTCTTGAAATCGCCGTGTATATCGCTTGTGGTAAAATTAGCAGAAGTGACGATTACGGTTTGGCCGTCAATTACCACAAATTTGTGGTGCATCAAATTGCTGCCTTTACTGCCGTCAGCAGTATCATCAATTACAGGAATTCCCGCATCTTTGACAATTACCAAAGCATCGTTTTGCTTGATTTCCTCGACCGTCAATTTACCGTCTTTATTGGTATCGGCAAGTTGGACAAATTCGCTATAACGATCGCGCTCTCTTTCCGGTAATTTCGCCAACTCCTGGGCTGTAAAATCGCTCCAAGGGCGACTATACATCTGTTCCACAATTAATCTCACTTTAATTCCCGATCGCTGCCGCTCTGCCAAAACCCTGGCAATACCGGGCAATCGAAACTCCTGGACTGCTACATCTAACGTCGATCCAGCACTGGCGATCGCAACAGCGACCAACTTTTCCAAATCATCTCCAAATCTAGTTTGCTGGCGGTAAGGCTCTGTATAACTCGAAGCGATCGACTGATTGAAGTATACTTGCAACAAGGGGTCTTGAGGCAATGGAGCCAGACTCAGAGGTAAATTCTGCACGTCTTGCTTTGTTTGTCCACAGCCCGCCAGATTGATCGCCAGCAGCCCAGCACAACAGAAACCGAGTAAATGATAATACAATACAGCCACAAAATTTTAAAAAATATAGAGGTTATTAGCCTTCCGACAGTTCAAAGCTATGGGAGCAAGTAAAGTTACAACTTATTAAATTTATGCAAGGGAAGAGATTTTGCGTCTTGTAGAACTGCCTCGATGCCGGAAGCATCACTGGTAGGGTAGCAGCAATCAGGGGCGTGGGTCAAACCCGATACCCCTGCTTTATGGCTAAAAGAAAAAGAATTTTTCCGTGCGGTCACAAAGGATATGGTAAAGCGTGCCATCGCTGCACGCAAGAGTTGGTAGCCCAGCAGCATTACGTTGAAGAGCTAGCAGAAAAACAAACTAAAAAACAACGGAGGGAAGCATCATTTGCTAGAGATATCATCGATCTCAGAGGTCTGCCAGACCACGTAGTCACTAAAGCTCGCGCCATTATAGCAGCTTTGGGAGAAAATAAGAATTACAGAGATTTTGGCGGCAAACGCCTGCGTCACAACCGTTTGATCGTCAGTATTCCTGTAACGCGCAACTACAGAATGCTTTGTGAAGATTGCGGCACTTTTTTAATTCCCCAAAAAGTTTTGTCGCACGAAGACTACAACGTCTGCAAACCAGGAAGTTAGTTATTGGTTATTGGTTATTGGTAGCCACTCACAACAGTCAACAGTCAACAGTCAACATTCATTAATTAGTTATTTAAAATCATGCAAATTTACCTCGACTATAGCGCCACAACGCCACCGCGCCCAGAAGCGATTCAAGCCATGCAAATAGCCCTGACTCAGCAGTGGGGCAATCCTTCCAGCTTGCACGAGTGGGGACAAAGGGCGGCGACAGCTTTAGAATTAGCGAGAATGCAGGTTGCTAGCTTGATTAACGCGCTACCGGAATCGATAATTTTTACCAGTGGCGGCACTGAAGCGGACAATTTGGCAATTATGGGAATTGCCCGTCTTTATACAAAGCCGCAGCATATTATTATCTCCAGCGTAGAGCATTCCGCAGTAGCAGAACCGGCGCGACAACTCGAACAGTTGGGATGGGAAGTGACGCGCCTACCGGTGGATAAATTTGGGCGAATTCACCCTTTGGATTTGCAAGAGTCGCTGCGATCGAATACAGTGTTAATTTCAATTATTTACGGACAAAGCGAAGTTGGGACGCTGCAACCAATAGAGGCCTTGGGACAAATTGCGCGCGATCGCAATATCATGTTTCATACCGATGCAGTTCAAGTTGCCGGCAAGCTGCCGATTGACGTGCAGAAATTGCCCGTAGACTTGCTTTCGGTTTCCAGTCACAAACTTTACGGGCCGCAAGGTGCGGGGGCGCTTTACGTGCGTCAAGGAATAGAATTAGTGCCTATGTTGGGCGGTGGTGGCCAAGAATTGAAACTGCGTTCCGGGACGCAAGCGCTGCCGGCAATCGTCGGTTTTGGGGTGGCGGCGGAGTTAGCATTGCAGGAAATAGATGTGGAAACGCCGAGGTTAATTGGATTGCGCGATAGACTTTTTGACCTATTAGCTCATGTACCCAGTTTAGTACCAACAGGCGATCGATATTACCGACTGCCGCACCACGTCAGTTTTTGCATCGTCTCCCCCTCCTGCCGCCCTTACCAAAAGAGAGATACAGGGCGAATCACAGGCAAAACTCTGGTGCGGCAGCTAAACTTAGCAGGAATTGGCATTAGTTCCGGTTCTGCTTGTAGCAGCGGCAAACTAACTCCCAGTCCGATATTATTAGCAATGGGATATGACGAAATCGGCGCAGTTGGTGGAATTCGCTTGACTCTAGGACGAGACACCACAGAAGCTGATATTGATTGGACAGTAATTGCGATCGAGCAAATTTTGGATAGACTAATGCCAAAGGTAGCATTATGTAAGCGTTAACATTAACTGCAAGCCCAGATAACCGTATTTATCCGCGTCAATCCGCGTACATCCGCCAACATCTGCGGTCATTCGATTTTAGATTTTAGATTTTGGATTTTGGATTGACCCCACGGATAAATTCGGGGGCTTGAGGATTTTAGATTTGAGATTTTGGATTGATTCCACGGATAAATCACGTGGCGGGTACCATCAAGAAATTCTTGGTCAAAATCGTCAAAAATCAGAAACAAACCCAAAAACCCACCCCCAATCATGATAAAATAAATCCCGGTGTTATTCACAACTCCCCACAATGGAAGAAAACCGCGCTCAAGCCTATCTGCAATTAATTCACACCCTGCTGAATTGCCCCAACGGACAAGAACCGCAGATATTACAAGATAACTCAGAATTGCTCGATCGCGGATTTCTGGAAACTTGCGAGTTAGTAGCATCAACCTTGGCAGAACAAGGAGGCGAGAATGGCGCTAATTTCCTCCGAAATCTGGCCAGTCAGCTATGGCAATTCATCGATATGAACGATGACGGAGATAGCACTAACTCTGAAAGTGAAAATTTCCAAGAGTATGCAAACTTTTTCCTAGAATTATTGCGAGCCGAACAAGATAGTAATAGCGATATTGCAGTAGTTTACCCCATGCTCGAACAACGGCAACATCTCCTCAATGCCCGTTTTGCCGAGATTTTACAGCAAGTATCCCACAAGTTAATTGACGGCGAAAACTCAGAAACAATTAACTCAATTATCAGCCTGATTGAAAATTTGAGTGTTCATATTAGTGACTTTCCCAGCGGTAATAGAGCTAACAATATTGAAATTGCCATTACAGGTTATCAAATAGTTTTAAATAATCGCGAACCAGGAAGCGAAAAATGGACGCAAACTCAAAATAATTTGGCTATTGCCTACAATAACAGAATCAACGATTCGCTGGCGGAAAATCTGTAATATTAATTCCGGTTGCATCGGAATTAATATCACCCAAAATCAGGACACGGCAGTGCCGTCTCCCTACAATAAATCTGGCGTAGGGACACGGCACTGCCGTGTCTCTATATCATTCCGGCCTAGCCGGAATTGATATAACCGGCGATCACATTTTACACGGCGGCATTAGAAGTCCGCACCCGCGATGCTTTTCCGAACAATGGCAAACGACACAAAATAATCTGGCAGTTGTCTATGCGGACTCAAAGATAATTCAGAAGTGTTGAAATCCTCGATCGAGCTTTAATATAGCATCAGGGTAAATACCCCTGCTATCAGTTAACCAGATATCGGTGCTCTCGGTAGCTGTTCCCACAATCGCAGCACCACCACCAATTTTTTCTACTAATAACTGAGCATTTGCGCTCGGCAAAAACAGCACTAACTCGAAATCTTCGCCGCCGTATAATGCCCAATCTAAAGCTTTTTCGGTTGATACAACTTCGCTGAAAATATCGGGGATTGGTATTTTTGTGCGATCGACTTTTGCGCCAACACCGCTAGCCCGACAAATTTGAATAATCGCATCAGCTAAACCGTCGCTGCTGTCCATTCCGGCGATTGCAATTGGGGATTTAACCCCCCCCGGCCCCCCCTTGCTAAGGGGGGGAGAATTGGACTCTTGCTTCCCCCCCTTGGTAAGGGGGGGACTGAGGGGGGGTTCCATCGCGCCTTCGGAACCTAAAATTTCCCAAACCATCGGCAAAACATCCAGCCTCGGTTTAGGGCACTGGTGAGCGAGAATTAAAGAAGCTCGATCGACTTCTGTAAGATTTTGCCCGAATTCTGGATTTAACAGTAATTCTAATCCCGCGCGGGAGGCTCCGTGAACCCCAGTAGCCACAATCGCCCAATCAGATCGCGCATTTGACCGACTAATGGTACGATCGCGCTCAACTTGTCCGAAAGCCGTAATCGCCACCGTCACCACGGGCGATCGCACAACATCGCCACCGACGATCGGCGTATGATATTCTTGCAAGCAAGCCGTCATCCCTCGATAAAACTCTTCAACCCACTCCACAGCCGTATCTGCCGCCACAGCAAGGGCTACAGTCACCGCCAGAGGCGTTGCTCCCATTGCCGCGAGATCCGACAAATTTGCCGCTGCGGCGCGCCATCCTGCGTAATAAGGCCCCGTAGTGCGATCGCTAAAATGCACTCCATCCACCAGCATATCTGTAGTGATAGCGAGAGATTGGTTGGGATTTGTAGCCATGACAGCGCAATCATCACCCACTATCTCTGCGGGGCAGAATTTTTGCAATATTCTTAAAAGACCTTGTTCACCGATATCTTTAACTTTCATAATTTGGAATTAGTCGATCGCACTTTCTCACTTCACCATTCCTTACCGGAACTCGGCGGCAAGCGCAACCTAGGAAATCTATAAAAAGTATCCCCTTCATCATCTACCTCTAAAACCGCCGAAAAAATCTTCACTTGCCGAGTTAAATACTGCTGAGCAACTTCTGCCTCAACCCTAGCATTAGCGGCCAGTTGAATCAGCGAAACCTGACTGTTTTGAGTTTCCAACAACTGATAAAAAGCCTCATCTAACCGCTGCTTTTGCTTGCTTTCATTCACATTTTTTACAATCAACAATCCTGCGAATCCGCCCAAACCAATTACCAATAAAAATTCTAAAATTGCCATACTCTCGATTAAATTCCTGATTTCAATAACGAAAATATAAAAATTATCTCTTCTTCCAGCCCGCCTCAGCGGGCTTTGTGTATGCAGAAGCGATTTCAATCGCCTTCACCTTTATTTAGAAAAGATTTCAATGGCTGTCACTATTGATTTTTTTAGCCCGCGCAGGCGGGCTTTGTGTGTGCAGAAGCGATTTCAATCGCCTTCACTTTTGACAAGCAGCGATTTCAATTGCCGTCATTAATTAAACTTGAGGTCGCACCAAATTTTCGATTCCTTTAACTACCTTAGCAGATACAATCTTGTCTCCTTGCTTCAGTTGTTCCAAAACTTCTTTTCCTTCAATCATGTAACCAAAAACAGCATATCGGCCGTCCAACAGATTCAGGCCAGCCGGCGTGAGTTCAGGTTCAAACAAGAAAAAGAAAAACTGAGAAGAACCGCTGTCGGGTTCAGCTTCCTTGCGCGCCATTGCCACAGTACCGAAAGCAGAAAAAGGCAAAACAGGCTCGTCGCGATAGCGCCCCGCATCTTCTAGAGTAATCCCGTAAACAGGCTCCTTTTCGTCTCTGACGAGCACTTCCAGCGGAACATTCCGGTATTTGCCAGTAGCCGGGTCAATAAAACCCTCTTCCTTGCCTTCGGGGTCTCCGGTTTGCAAAACGTAGGATTCTTCCGATCGAATAAACGGCAAACCGTTATAAAAACCTCGATCGACTAAATCCACAAAATTACCAGCCGTAACCGGCGCGCTGTAGCCGTCAACCACTACAGTAATTTCCCCTTTTTCAGTTTGTACGGCTACAGTAGCGCGCCCTTTGAGTTGAGGCAGACTAGCATATTTTGCCGGCACTTCAAACGGAAACTTTGTCACCATCAACTCTTCGATTTCGCCTACCGAACCCAGGATTGTGGGTTTCAAGTCAATCACTTTTTCCTTGTCTTTAGCCTCAACAGCCTTTTCCAGTTGAGCAATTCCCTCCTTGACTTGTGCAAGTAGCACCTCAGCTTCCGGCTTTTTGGCGTCGGGAATACTCGCTAAAATTTCAGATTCCCGAAGGTTGAGAATCCTGGAAGCCTTGCTGACATCGCTGCTAATGGGCCCCCAACGTTTAGACCGTATGTGGTTGCCAATGTCTTCGAGACTGATTTGCAAATCTCGCACAGTCTGATTGTCAATAGGTAAAGCGAAGCGCAGCAGCGCCCGGCCGTCGGTAATCGCATTCCCAGCAGGCATACTGCTGCTGGGGCGTTTGGCATGGGAAACTGCACTGAAACTCAGTCCGAGAGTGAACAGCAGGAGTGCTAAAGCGAGGGTTTTGACCCAGCGCTTGCACGTATCGATCGAGAAATTAGGCCAATGCAACATAACTTTAACTTTTATTGCCTCTATTATCTTCCCACAGCGCTGTCGGCCTTCTATCCGTTTGCCGTACAGTGTTCGTTGCCGAACTTCCTTCCCTAGAGAGCTTTTTAGCTTTCTGTACAGCACTTGCTCCCTTTGAACGGTAAAATAAAATGCCAATTGCTTTTGGATGCCGTTAGCTAGACTGCGGCTTTAACTTGAGCCGCTCAAAAACGGATACAATCCCCAGACTCCTGTCGTGGAGAGATCAAAATTTTAGACCAAGGTTCAATCTCCCAAATTCATCTGTGGAGTAAATCTCAAATCTAAAATCTAAAATCTAAAATCGACTGACTTTAGTTCCCCCGTGCCGGCAAGGCGACGGGATTGCCTGCAAAAATTTATATGATCTCCAGTAACGACTTTCGACCAGGTGTTTCAATTGAATGGAATAACGGCGTGTGGCGGGTTATCGAATTCCTCCACGTCAAGCCAGGAAAAGGCTCGGCTTTCGTGCGGACAAAATTAAAAAACGTCCAAACCGGAAACGTAGTAGAACAAACCTTCCGGGCGGGCGAGACTATGCCTCAAGCCAACTTGGAAAAGAGCGCGATGCAGCATACCTATAAAGAGGGCGACCAGTTCGTCTTTATGGATATGGAAACTTACGAGGAAAGTCGCCTCAGTGCCAAGCAAATAGGCGATCGTGTCAAGTACCTCAGTGAAGGGATGGAAGTCAACATCCTTCGGTGGAACGACCAAATCCTGGAAGTGGAACTGCCCAACTCTGTTGTCTTGGAAGTGCTGCAAACCGATCCGGGAGTCAAAGGAGATACTGCCACCGGTGGCAGCAAACCGGCCATCGTCTCCACCGGAGCTCAGGTTATGGTGCCTCTATTTATTTCCATTGGAGAACGGATTCGGATTGATACTCGTGAAGACAAGTACCTCGGCCGAGAGTAGAAACGACGGAGGAAAAGGGAGTTTTTAGTTTTTAGTTCTGAGTTATGAGTTAAAGAATTCAAAATTCAACACTCATCGCTCACAGCTTAAAAACTATCCCTTTGGCCTCCAAACTCGGTGAATTATCCTAGCTTCGCCGGATTCCTAATTTTCAATTTTCAATTTTCAATTTTCAATTCTCAATTACCCTTGAATCTGCTGTGCAACTAGACTTAAACCAGCTTTGCGAACTCCTAACTGTATTAGACAAAACAGGCATTTCGGAACTGACCTTAAAAAGTGGGGATCTTGAACTGACAGTGCGCAAAGGCATTCTGGCAAGTTCACCAGGCACCGCTGCTGCGCTCCCTGCTGCCGTGGCGACAGTCGCTCCGAGCGCGTTGGGCGCTGTTGCTAGCCCCACCTTAGCCTCACCTCCTGCTGTTGACCAAAATGTAGGAGCAGCTCTGGCTGAGGCCCCTGCCGCCACACCAGTCGCCGTGCCTGCTGCCGTGACTGCTCCTGTCGATACTAAATGGGTGCCAATTATCTCGCCGATGGTAGGAACTTTTTATCGCGCTGCTGCTCCCGACGAGCCGCCTTTTGTCAATGTGGGCGATCGCATCAAGGTCAGCCAGACAGTTTGTATTATCGAAGCGATGAAGCTGATGAACGAGATCGATGCTGATGAAGTGTCCGGTCAAGTGATGGAAATTTTAGTTCAAAATGGGGAACCTGTGGAATACGGTCAAGTTTTGATGCGAATTAATCCGGATTAAAAGATTACTTTATTGTTATGGAATAAATGCTAATAGTTCCAGATCACTTCTCTCCGGTGAGTTTGATGAAGTCATCCCAGCCTGTCCCGCAAGAGGTTGTGCAACAAGTTGCTGAGTATTTCAGTATTTTGAGCGAGCCAATGCGTTTACGAATTTTGAACTTGCTTCGCGACGGCGAAAAATGCGTGCAAGAGTTGGTGGAAGCTACTCAAACGAGTCAAGCCAATGTTTCTAAGCACCTAAAACTCATGCTGCAAGCTGGTATCCTTACTCGCCGGAGTGAAGGAACTTCAGCCTATTATAAGGTGCAGGACGAGTTAATTTTCGAGCTGTGTAATATGGTGTGCGATCGGCTTGCCAGCCGGATCGAACAGCAAGCCCTACACTTTCGCGCATTTAGCCTGACTACCAAGCACTGAAAATTAGTCGCCAGTCATCAGTCATCAGTCATCAGTTATCAATCCCTACTCTCTGTCTTCAGACCGATGACTAATGACTCCTAACTAATGACTTTTCACTAATGGCTCATAATTACTAAAGGGGAAAATTTTTGTCAAAACTTTGGCGGGTACTCGGCTGAGCCACCTCCAAACCTTCGCCACCCAAAAGTTCTAAAGGCTTGCCTTCCACCGAAATCCAAACCTTGGTATTCGGTTGTAAACTCGTAGCCGTATAGATAACTTGCCCTAACCGGCCAGTCATTGAATTGCTACCTCCCCCCGAAGTAAATTCTGCCGACAAATCGACATAAACTCCGTCATTCTTGACACTCAAACCCCGGAGTTTTGTCCCATTAGGAATTTCGCTAGCAACAGTTGCATCCTTGGGCCCGGCCAACAAACTGTTAAAAGCAGCTTGTAAAGTTGCATCAGGCTTGTCCGCTTGTTTGACAGCTACTTTCGTAGGAACTCCCTCAAATTTGCCACTGGCATCTTTAACCCAGTAGACTTGCACTGTCTGGGCTGCCGGCTGCGGCAAAGGCTTGGGCTGAGGCAACTTTGATACCAGAGCGTTAGGCGTCTGAGCGTTAGGCGTCTGAGCGGTAGGCGTCTGAGCGGTAGGCGTCTGAGCGGTAGGCGTCTGAGCTGTAGGCGCTTGGACAGGATTTGGAGGGGGTACCGGGATAATTACAGCAGGGGATTCCGCAGGACTTGGGGACAACGCCGGAGCGGTAGTCGGAGCGGAAGAGTGCGTGTCTGCAGGGGTTGGCGAACGGTTCGCCGTCCACCAGGCAATGCCCCCTCCTGCCACTAAAGCTAACCCGCAAACACCGGCAATCACTGCTGTGGAGACGCGGCGTACTTCTTGTCCATCTTTCATAATACAAATCCTCCTTAGAGATAGAGCGCTTGGGACGGTGAGGAGCGACTCCGATCAGCTACATTTGTCTATGGTTAGATTCTGGAATTGACACAATTGCATTGCTGCTAGCGAACACTTTATGGCAAGCCCAACATTTTCTGAATCCGACTATTGGAATCCTAGACCATAATATGAGATTTAGTGTGGGAGTATGTCACAGTCTCTCGATCGGCCTAGTGGCCATATTCTATAGTAATCATAAAAAATTAAAGGATGAAGGAAGAAAGAAGAAAGAAAAAGGAAGAAAGAAGGCAACGGATGGATGTAATGTGGGTAACGGGGGTAACGGATAGAAGGAAGAAGGAAAAAGGATGTCGATAAAAATATTTTTCCCCAAACAAAAAGCGCCCCTATTTCTAGGAGCGCTTTTCGTTTATCTAGGACTAAAACTTAGCCGTTGATAGAAGGAGCAACCATTGCTACGGGAGTTGTCTCACCAGCAGCCAAGTCGAGAGGGAAGTTGTGAGCGTTGCGCTCGTGCATGACTTCCATACCCAAGTTAGCGCGGTTGATCA
>NZ_JAUBQD010000053.1:0-53302 GCF_036701085.1 Microcoleus sp. Pol7_A1 | reverse complement strand
TCCCTCTCGACTTGGCTGCTGGTGAGACAACTCCCGTAGCAATGGTTGCTCCTTCTATCAACGGCTAAGTTTTAGTCTGAGATTACAAAAAGCGCTCCTAGAAATAGGGGCGCTTTTTGTTTGGGAAAAAATATTTTTTTAGACATCCTTCTTCCTTCTTCCTTCTTTTTTCTTCCTTCTGCTATAGCTGCTCTATTTTTGTCCTTAATTCGATAAGATCAGGATGCTGATTAATGTCAAGCTTCCGAATTGCCCAATCGAAAAATGAATTTAGAGAAATGTATTTAGAGTCTTGTCTCTGTATTTCCTTTTGAATATCCTTGCCATTAAACCAGATTAAGTATTGCTTCTCTGTCCAAAATTCTTCTTGGTTAAACCGTTGTTGATAGGAAACAAGGTTATCTTCAAATTTTTCCCATGTAACTGCTCCAACTGCCAGTCTAAATTTATTAATTAATTCTAACGCTTGATCTTTGCAGTCTTGCAAAATTAATGACTCAGGTAGGTTACCTTTCTTCGTCCATGTAGTTTTGAGTTGTTCTCGTGCTGGTCTCATGTTCACCAAGTCACCCAATGCCCATCTTACAGCTTGGTAATGTTGCAGGTTCCTGGCGCTAGTTTCAATCGATTCTGAAATGCGCTCGACTCCTGGTGAATTTTGATGTCCCCACTTAGAATCTGGATTTTCCTGCTTTTCATTGTACTTTTCTGTCCAATAGGTGTGAATCAAATTAGCCTCTAAGAGGTAATTTTCAACACAAGTGCGATAACTTAAAGCCACGGGTTTATTACCTGATCTATTATCTAGTTGGAGTAATCCGCAGTTAGGAGTTGGCTGGACATCGAAATCCCGATCGCGAAAAACGATGTATTTCTGATTAACCGCTGTCTTCCCTAAAAAGTAGCCGTCGGCAAAGCTTGAGAAGGCAAACTTACTACCCACAGGGACAATTGTGCATCTATCACCTGGTAGGCTATCGACTACTCTATTAAGCAATCTATAGTCTAAGCTGCTTGGTTTCCCTTCACAAAAAATTATTTTTCCACTGCTAACAACACTCATAGTTACACCTCCACACGAACAATGTGTGCTTCGGGTACTAGCTGCTCTATGTAATCAGAATGAGTTGTAATGATAAATTGATTATTTTTGCCTAACTTAGGCAAAGCTCTCAACAATGCTTGTTGCAGTGGTGGATGTAAGTGCAACTCAATTTCATCAATCAAGATCACCGAATTATGAATATTCCAATTAGCAAAATCCATCAGCATCGGAAATATAGCGCGTTCGCCCCCAGACATCTCAGAAATCTCATACAGGTTTCTGTTATCGTATAGATAAAACCAGGGTTCGCTCAGAATGTCATCGATCCCTTCTCGTGGAAAAGGCCCCTCAAAGCTACGTTCTGGAAAAACAGCTTTATAAGCTTGCTCAATTTCAGCATATATGTCCTTCTGTCCAGGGCGGAATTGCTGAATTCTTCCCCTGTCAACATCCTGATGAAACTGCCGCAACTTTGAAAGGCGATCGCGTAGCATATCATAGGTAATTTCAACTTTTCCATCCGGATTTTCAGGAGTTAAGCTGGTTGAATTTCTCTGCTCTGTGTACCAAAAAATCGTACCAACTCGCTCAAACACCTGAAAGCCTTCCGTTCGACGGAGTTGTTTAGCATATTCCCGTCCTTTAAATTGAAACAATTCATTCGCAGTGTTTGCTTGAACACTCTCACCTTGCCATCTAAGATCCACAATATGTTTTTCAGCAGGAGGAACTGGTAAATTGCGACCTATATCTTGCAATTTTTGTTGGAACTCACGAACCGCCTGGATCTCTGGAGACGAAAATTGTACTTGTAGAGTAACCTCTGGTTCAAACTTGGCCCAATTACTCCCCAGCAATTCATAGTTAAATCCTGCCCATTCTAAGTCAGGAAGTTTCTGCAACCTCCCTGTTGCCACTCCCAGTGTTGCGGCTATTGCCTGTAAAATACTTGTTTTTCCCGCCCCATTCATCCCTATTAAAACTATAATGTCTCGTGCCAATCCAGTTTCTGGATCGGTAAAGTCGAATTTTTTATTTTTAAATTTCTTAAAATACTTTAAATTGATAGATTGAATTTTCATAATAACACTTTTGTTTGAATATTTTACTACATACAAATTTTGTTAAAGCCTTGTTCATCATCGCACTCAGCCAAATTCATGTCCAAAATTGACCTAGCCATTTAGATATATTACATCGCACTTTCCTAAAAAAGCCAGTTTCTGAAAAAACTCGGCAATCGCGAGAGTAAAGCCGGGGACGATTTCTTCGCCATCTAGGGAATAAGTAGATTTGAGGAGGCGATCGGGTTCTTGGGACGATCTATAAACTAACACATACAGGACTTACGCAAGCACACTATATGTAGCGTGCCAAAAAAGGGCTCTCGCTTTTCAAACTTTTGAAATATCGTCCGTCCAGACACAATTCCCGAGGTCGGAGAACTAGATGAATTATAAAAATTTATTGGTTAAAAAAAAGTTGCGTCTGGTTGTGGATAGCAGTAGACCACTTCAAAGCAGATATTTTAGCCTGGGTTGTAGGAAACAATGATGCCCAAACTTTAAACATTTATGGGATGTTGAAAAATGAAAATGCTATTTTTATGTAACAAATTGCCTTAAAGTTTATCCAATGTTTATTCCAGATGGTGACTCAATCATCGGTAAAACTTATATGACTTGCAGTTGAAGGTGAAAATACAAAACTCAGACACTATCTGGCTCGATTGAAGAGAAAAAATCTTTGTTATTCTAAATACGAAGAAATGCTCAAATATTCAATTTATTTACTAATTCACGCTCCTCAAATTCGAGGAGGTTCTCATTCCATAATCAATAATTATTTAGATACTCTGATTTGAACGCTCTTCGACCTGCCTCCGTCAGCGGTGAGAGCCAAATCATACCTCAGTTCACCAACGCCCAAATTTACTTATCTCCAGACTGAATGTAAAATAATTGTCTAGTCTCGGCTTTTCCCCAACCTTAAATTCACATGAACATCCGCATCGGCAACGGCTACGACATTCACTGCTTAGTTCCAGAACGCCCCCTCATCCTCGGCGGCGTGCACATCCCCCACGAATTAGGCTTATTAGGACACAGCGACGCCGACGTACTTACCCACGCTATCATGGATGCGATGCTCGGATCTCTCAGCTTAGGAGATATCGGTCTTTATTTCCCGCCAACTGACCCGAAATGGAAAGGGGCTGATAGTCTCGTATTGCTGGCACAAGTCAATCAGTTAATTTTAGATAAAGGCTGGGAAATCGGCAATATTGATTCGGTGGTAGTGGCAGAACGTCCAAAGCTGAAACCGCATATTGAGCAAATGCGCGATCGGCTTTCTACTGTCCTCCAATTAAAACCCGACCAAATCGGCATCAAAGCTACTACAAACGAAAAGTTAGGGCCGGTGGGGAGAGAAGAAGGAATTGCAGCCTATGCTGTAGTTTTGCTGGGGAAAAAATAAAAATCGGGTTTGATAGTAGAAGTTGAATTTACTTAAACTTATACCCTAAGAAGGCTGAAAACATGGAAACTGAAACCTTGGAAGTAGAATTCCCCATTGACGCGGATATTGTCGCGTTGGATAAAGACGATCGCATAGTCGTGCTAATCGAGGTCAAAATTATTCAAGCTCAAGAAACAGCAGCAAAGCAGAGGATTGCTGATTACATGATATCTTGGATGAAAGCTGCGTTAGCGAAGATGTCCGAACAACGCACAGTAATTCCCTATGCTATGTTTGTTGACACCGAACAAATTCTGATTTTCAAATGGGACGGCGTGAATTTATCTGAACCAGTTTGCTCTCTAAACACTGGTGAAATACTTCGTTCTTATCAGCCTGACTTTGGTAGCAAAGGGATATTTGGACATACGATAGAAACGCTGGTAGAAGCGTGGCTGCATGACTTAGCCTATCACTGGAAATCAGAAATTCCCCCAGCCTCTAAAAAGATAGCAGAAATCGGTTTGCTGCCGATGTTAGCAGGTGGAACAACAAAATCCGGAGTGAAATTAGGTGGCAATTTTATATATCGAGACTAACTTTCTGATGAGTATTGCTACAGGGCGCGAGGCTGAAGCAATTATGTTACTGCGGGATTTATCGTCATCAGTTCAGTTGGTCATACCCAGCATTTGTTATATGGAGTCTCTGTCGGCTTTAGAGGACGAGGTGAAGCGACAAAACAAGTTTAAGGAACAGCTAACGTGTCAAATTAGTGAAACAAAGCGAGATGTGACATCTGAACAGGTCGCATCTCTATCTTTTCACCTAGAACAGTCATTGATTTACTATAGCAATCGAGTAGATGAAATTCAATTTCGCTTGCGTCAAGCAATTTATATGCTGTCGCAAAAGGCAGAAATGATTGTATTAAATACAGAGATTATCGAAGCAAGCTTAAACACAACTATCATAGAAAAAGACCCAACAGACAATTTGATTTTACACTGTATCTTGAGTCATGCCCGGTTGCGCCCCACAGAAACCAAAGCATTTCTAAGTGGCAACGTCAAAGAATTTCGCAAACTACCAGAAGTTAAATATGCTTTGGAGGAAGGAGGGATACAGTATTTTTCACGCACTGAAGACTTTCTCGGTTGGTTACAATCTCAGTCATAGTTGCACGCAGGTGGTAAACTAAAAAATTATGAAAATTTCTATGATGCTACATTCAAAACTGCGCTGGCTGGCGATTTTACTGGTGGCAATTGCCACGATAACTTTGTCTGCGTGCACTCCAGCCCGATCGAACTTAGTAAACAGACTCATCGTTCCCACCCCCAGCGGCCCAGCAACCTTCAACTACCCCCTAAATCAATCTGCATACAGCGTTTTTGGCTATATGTACGAGGGATTGATCAACGAAAACGGCTTGACATCGAACCTAGAACCCGGTTTAGCCGAGTCCTGGGAGGTTTCTAAAGATGGCAAAAAGGTTGTCTTCAACCTGCGAGAGGGATTGAAATGGTCCGACGGCGAACCGATGACTACTGATGACATTATCTTCAGCTATGAAAAGATTTATTTCAATGACAAAATTCCTAGCGGTTTGAAAGATAATCTGAGGGTTGGCAACAGTCGCCAATTCCCAAAAGTTAAAAAAATTGACAGCCGCCGCGTTGAATTTTCTGTTGCAGAACCCTTTGCTCCTTTTATTAGATATGCTGGGGGAATCCCAATTTTACCAGCTCATATTTTACAGGAATCTGTAGACAATACAGATGCAGATGGTAAACCTAAATTCCTGGCTACTTGGAACACGGATACTGAACCTCAAAAAATTGTCGGCAACGGTCAATATCGAATGCTGAGCTATACTCCTAATCAGCGCGTTGTTTTGGAACGAAATCCGTATTTTTGGCGCAAAGATGCTGAGGGAAATGTTCAGCCTTACATCCAGCAAATAGTTTGGCAAATTATCGAAAATACTGACAATCAACTGCTGAATTTTCGCTCTGGCGATTTGGATACTCTGGACGTGCAGCCGGAAGTGTTTCCGCTGCTGAAACGGGAGGAAAAACGCGGCAAATATACGGTCTTCAACGGTGGCCCGGATACTGGCAGCGTGTTTATGTGTTTCAATCTGAATAAGGGGCGCAATGCTCAAAATCAGCCGTTTGTAGACCCGGTTAAGTCTCGGTGGTTCGCGACTAAGGAATTTCGGCAGGCGATCGCCTACGGGATCAACCGATCCGCCATGACTAACAATATCTATCGCGGACTTGGGGCACCGCTGCATTCCCCAATTCCGGCGCAAAGTCCATTCTACCTTTCCCCAGAACAGGGATTGAAAACTTACAGTTACGATCTGCAAAAAGCCAAAGAGTTGCTGTTAAGTGCTGGTTTCAAATATAATAGTGAGGGTCAATTATTGGATGCGGAGGGCAACAAAGTCCGATTTACTTTGTTGATGGCTGCGGGTAAAAAAGTTCGGGAACAAATGGGAACGCAAATTAAGCAAGATTTAGGCAAACTGGGGATGCAAGTTGATACACAATTCCTGAGTTTTAACACTTATGTGGAAAAGCTGCGGTTGACGCGGAATTGGGATACTTACCTCGGCGGTTTTACAGGAGGTACTGAACCGCACAGCGGCTACAATATTTGGTCGGTCAATGGGACTTTGCACAGTTTCAACCAGGGCCCGCAAGCCGGAGAACCGCCGATTAAAGGTTGGGAAGTGTACGACTGGGAGCAGAAAATCGATGACCTTTATGTGAAGGCTTCCCAGGAGCTTGATGAGGCGAAGCGCAAGGAACTTTATGGGGAGACCCAGCGGATTATAGCTGAACAAGTGCCTTTTGTTTATATGGTGAATCCGCTGACTTTTGAGGCGGTGCGCGATCGCATTTCGGGAATTCGCTACAGTGCCCTCGGCGGTGCTTTCTGGAATTTGTACGAGCTGAAAATAACAGAATAGTTATTAGTCAGCACTCAGCACTCAGCATTTATTAGTCTGTAGGGGCGGGTTTTACCAGGGTATGTGCGATCGACCGATCGGATAAATAAACCCGCCCGGAGCAATCTATAGCAGTCAGCAGTCAAATTCATCAGTCATTAATTAATGGAACCTGAAATTTTACAGAAGTTACTCGAATCTGTGGCTGCAG
Source organism: Microcoleus sp. Pol7_A1 (assembly GCF_036701085.1). NCBI lineage: Bacteria > Bacillati > Cyanobacteriota > Cyanophyceae > Oscillatoriales > Microcoleaceae > Microcoleus > Microcoleus sp. Pol7_A1. Next base: position 46,627 of record NZ_JAUBQD010000053.1, on the reverse strand, counting down.
GCGATGTCAGTCCGATCGCAGCTTTAGATAAATTAAAGTATTTTGACTTTGAACAAGTGGGGGATTTTGCAAAAATTGACCACCACCGTACTTTAAGAACAGGTTTTCCTGAAGTAATCTGGGGCCCAGGGAAAACGCCAGACCAAATTGTTGAGATTATCGAGGCGATGCGCGGGCGAAATTCTGCGGTGATGGCGACGCGAATTGAACCGGAAGTTTTCGAGCAATTGCAGCAAAAAATACCCGATTTGTGCTACTACCAAAAGGCTCGAATTTGTGCAATTTCTCCTAATTCCCCAACTCCGCAGCATCCGGGTACTGTGACTATTATCAGTGCGGGAACGGCGGATTTACCTGTAGCCGAAGAGGCGGCAGTTACTGCGGAACTTTGCGGTTTTCAGGTGCGACGTTTGTGGGATGTCGGAGTTGCCGGCATTCACCGCTTGCTGAGCAACCGGCACGTAATTGCTGATGCTGATGTGTTGATTGCGGTGGCGGGTATGGAAGGTGCTTTGGCGAGTGTGGTTGCGGGTTTGGCAGATTGTCCGGTGATTGCTGTGCCGACGAGTGTGGGTTACGGCGCGAGTTTTGGCGGGATTGCTCCTCTTTTAACTATGCTCAATTCTTGTGCGGCTGGTGTGGGTGTGGTGAATATTGATAACGGGTTTGGGGCGGCAATTTTAGCTTGTCAAATTCTGAGAACTGCTGGCAGAGTGGGGAGAATGAAAGAAGGGGAGAATGGGACAGAGGGGGAATAGTGAGAAACCCCCTCGATTAGACTCGGCGGTTGAAACCGCGTCTACAAAAACTGTCGTCCCAGCAGGCAGGGACTAAACAATATAGGAGGTATTATTAAAGCCGGATTTGATATTACTTGCTGCCCAACCAAATCGGATAAGCAGAAGAATCCTCAGCTTTCAACTTTTGCGCCTGATAGCTCTTGCTAGTCCAAGTAGCCACTGTTTGCAGGCTTTCTGTCAAAGAACTTTCGCTGCCAAACGCTTCAAATCCCAATGTCCACCACGCGCTGCCGTTAATGTTCAACTGAGTAAGTTCCACGGTGCAACCTTGGGGAATTGGGGCTTCCACAGGCACAGACATCAGGGAACCAGGGGCCGAAACTTGGTAAAGACGCTGCGCTCGCTTTTTCCTGACTCCCACCCACTTTCCTGTCGCCATAATATCAGCCGATACCGGGGCCATCGTGTCGGCACATACCCACTTCAGCCACTTCTCGGCCTTGCCTTCCCAGCGGTTGCCGAACTGCATCGCCCCCAACTCTGCCTGCCGCCACTTTACCTCTAATGTTTTCCCGCGCAGCTTCACTCCCAAGTAGTCGCAGCCAGGGACTAGCAAATATATGTCTTCCCGCTCTTCGGGAGGTGAAAGATACCCGCCGAGACTGTCGCTTCCAAACCATTGAGCGATCGATTTTGGCAGCGCACCGCTATAAAACCACCGCATTTCCAGACTGGCCCGCATAAATTTTTCCTCCGTTCCACAATTTTCGTCAAACCCAGACTGGATTTGCCACACACCATTGACTTTTGCGCCTCTCAACTCTATCCTCCCCCCTCCGGGGCCCAGAGTCTACTGTCCGCAGTCATACCCTTTTAAATTTTAGATTTTAGATTTTAGATTTGGGAAAGACTGATTCTATAAGGGTTTAGAGCTTGCCGACAGTTGCATTTCTTTTTAAAAATGGTGTCATATTGAGGTTTTTTTAAAAAAAAAGCTCACAATCCTTTACATATCTTCATAAGTCTGTTACATTTATTTACAGTAGACCAAACGCAATTTAGGAAACAAACATGACTAACAGAGGCTTAATGCTGGACGACCAAGGCAAAATGAACAATTTTGCGATCGAACCGACAGTATATATCGATGACGAACCCCGCACCGGCTTCACCCCCTACGCAGAACGCTTAAACGGCCGCCTTGCCATGATTGGTTTTGTTTCTCTCTTGGCTTTAGAAATTTCTACCAAGCACGGACTGATTAGCTGGCTCACTCACCTGTAATGATTTTGTTAAAAATTAGACTATACGGCTATGCCTCGCGGGCGGTACACAAACGGCGAGCATAGCTTAACTATTTTTAGGGGCAAGGTTTGGTGAGACAATTAAAATTAAATATTTTAGTGTTACCCTACCCGTAAAAATAATGCTCAAACGAATTGCGGCAATACTTCTGGTTGTTCTGAGCCTCACCTTGACCGGTTGTGTATCTAAAGTCACCGGACTCAAAAGCTACGTTGATACTGGCGACGGCTATCAATTTCTCTATCCTAACGGCTGGCTGCCGATCGCGGTTTCTAACGGGCCTGATGTGGTGTTCCGCGATTTGATTCAGCAAACCGAGAACGTCAGCGTGGTCATCAGTCCAGTCCCCAAGGACAAAACTCTGGCGGATTTGGGAACGCCGACGGATGTGGGATACAAGCTCAGCAAAAGTGCGATCGCCCCGAGTGATTCCGGCCGCGAAGCTGAATTAGTCAATGCAGAAGCTCGCGAATCGCGATCGAAAAACTATTACATTTTAGAATACGCCGTTAAGTTGCCAAACCAAGAACGGCACAACTTAGCGAGTGTAGCAGTCAGCCGCGGCAAACTTTTTACGCTTAACGTTTCCACTACAGAAGAACGCTGGCCAAAGGTAAAAGAAGCTTTTGAGAAAGTCGTTAAATCTTTCTCTGTTTATTAGGTTAAAAAGTAGTTGGGAATGGGGAATAGGGCGCAGTGCCTTGGGGATGGGGAATAGTTTATTTTTCTTCCTTCTTCCTTCTTCCTTCTTCCTTCTTTCTTCTTCCTTCTTCCTTCTTAACTTATGAAAATTCCAACTTTTGTTTTAGCTTCAGCTTCTCCGGCCCGCCGCAGCCTGCTAGAAAATGCTGGCATTCAAGCTGTGATTTGCCCCAGCGACTTTGATGAAGGGCAAATACAAATGAGGGATGCCACTAAATTAGTGCAGGTTTTAGCATCGGGAAAAGCTGAGGCTGTAGCTAAATTTTTACTGGGTAATTCTCACCCGCAAATCCCCAATCCCAAATCGTGTTTGGTGTTGGGATGCGATTCAATTTTGCTCATAGATGGCGAAATTCACGGCAAACCGAAGGATGCGGAAGAAGCAATCTCGCGATGGCAAAAAATGCGCGGTAAGGTTGGCGAATTATATACGGGTCATGCTTTAATTGATACTAGATTCGATGACTTTGATGAGGCAAGGTCGCGATCGCTCATTCGCTGTCAAGTTACAAAAGTTCATTTTGCGGAAGTTACCTCGCGCCAAATAGCGGCCTACGTCGCTACCGGAGAACCCCTCGCCTGTGCGGGCTGTTTTGCACTGGAAGGTAAAGGCGGTTTTTTTGTGGAAAAAATCGAAGGATGTCACACGAATGTGATCGGTTTGAGCTTACCTCTGCTGCGGCAAATGCTCAGTGAAATGGGATATGATGTGGCGGATTTTTGGTCTTGAAATGCACAACTTGGAAACGAATAAAATTTTTTGTAGTAAGGACTAAAGTTCTGATAGAGGACTTTAGTTCTTACTATAAACCTCTGAGGATTATCCAAGGGCGATCGAGCTTTCAGACACAGAGGTAAACTGAAGTTGAGCCGGCGACACATCTTTCACCAAACCCAGAATATTTCCGCTACTAGCTTCCCTAATCACCGTCGCCTTAGTATTTAAAATTCTAAAATCAGCGGTTCGAGGCTGTCCCGGAGGAAAAGGGCCATTGCTATCGTAATCTCTGGCATCACCAATTGTTAAAAACTTTTCAGTCAAAACAATGTCATTTCGCGTTAACCCTGAAGCTAATCCAATAACATCTCCTTGAGCTGGATTGTAATCGAGAATAAAATCTGCAGGCACTTCATCTGTATTAAAATTGGGAACTGAAGGCGGTTGATCCGAACCAATTTCTCGCGATGTTGCTCCCGCTTCTCTTTTGATGACAAACAAATCTGCGCCTTCTTTTCCCCAAAGTCTATCAATTCCAGCATCACCGATTAGAGTATCGTTTCCACTGTCTCCGACTAAAGCATCATTCCCTTTACCGCCGCGAATAAAGTCATTGCCCGTGCCTCCATAAGCGTAGTCATCGCCTTGATCTCCGCTGACTAAATCGTTGGCGCATTCTCCGTAAAGTATGTCAAAATCTTGACCGCCGCGAATAGTATCGTTGCCGCAACCTCCGATTAAAGTATCTATGCCGCTGTTGCCGTTCATCAGTTCTGCACCACCTGAACCTCTGACAAAATCGTTGCCGGCTAAGGCCCGCAAACCTCCCGGAGTGTTGCGGAGGATTCCATTTGCGAGTTGAACTATATCGTCGTTCGCAGTGAGGTCAAAAAAGTTGGGATCGCTACCAGGATTTAATGGCCCAGTTAGCAATCTAATGTTGGGGGGATCGGCAATAATTGGGTCGGAGTTTTCAGCTAATGCTCTAATTTCTCCGAGAGTTGTTTCTGACATCCTAGCTTTCTCCTTTTTTGATTGACTTTGTTGACATTCTGATTTTAACAAAGGTTTCAATTAGAAAATCTGCGTGAATTTGCGGTTAAAAAAATTAAATTACTATCAAAATTGCCACCAGTTATTGTGCAACAAGCCTAACTTATTGACACTCAACTGCCCAAATCCGCAAATATTTTGAACTGTGCAGCAATAATTCTGGGGATCGCGTACTCTATTACCCGTCAGCAGTCAGCGTCGGAAAGCCAACAGACTGCCAAATGTCATCAAACCGTGAGTAAAGTCAGGAATCCTTAATATGCTAGACACTGCGATCGAATTTATTAAAGCCAGAGAAATCCTCGACTCCCGCGGCCGCCCCACCATTGAAGCTGAAGTTTACCTAGCTAACGGTGTTGTCGGGCTCGCACAAGTGCCCAGCGGCGCGTCTACAGGCTCTTTTGAGGCCCACGAACTCCGCGACGGCGACAACAAACGTTACGGCGGCAAAGGAGTCCTGAAAGCCGTCGCTAACGTCGAACACAAAATTGCCCCCGCTTTGGCTAATCTGGATGCGATCGACCAAGCACTGGTAGACAAAACCATGATTGACTTGGACGGTTCCCCGAACAAATCCCACCTCGGCGCAAATGCCATTCTCGGAGTCTCCTTAGCCACAGCAAAGGCGGCCGCCGAGACTTTAGGACTCCCCCTTTACCGCTACTTGGGCGGGCCCTTAGCTAACGTGTTACCAGTGCCTTTGATGAACGTTATCAACGGCGGCGCCCACGCCGACAACAACGTAGACATTCAAGAATTTATGATTGTCCCTGTGGGTGCGCCATCTTTTAAAGAAGCTTTGCGCTGGGGTGCAGAGGTATTTGAATCCCTGAGCAAAGTCTTAAAAGCTGAGGGTTTGCTGACTGGTGTGGGTGATGAAGGCGGTTTTGCGCCTAATCTTAAATCCAATCAAGCAGCTTTGGATTTGTTGATTGCAGCTATTGAAAAAGCTGGCTACAAGCCAGGTGAACAAGTTGCTTTGGCTTTGGATGTTGCTGCTAGCGAATTTTACAAAGATGGACAGTACACTTACGACGGTGTGGCTCATTCGCCAGCAGAATTAATCGATTATTTGGATGGTTTGGCCGGAAAATATCCGATTGTTTCCATTGAAGATGGTTTGCATGAAGACGATTGGGATAGTTGGGTAGCGCTGACGCAAAAAATGGGCAGCAAAGTTCAATTGGTGGGTGACGATTTGTTTGTTACTAATCGCACGCGGCTGCAAAAAGGGATTGATTTGAAAGCTAGCAATTCGATTTTGATTAAGCTGAATCAAATTGGTTCTTTGACGGAGACTTTGGATACGATCGACCTCGGTAAACGGAACAGTTATCGATCGGTCATCAGCCACCGTTCCGGTGAAACTGAAGATACCACAATTGCCGATTTGGCGGTAGCGACTCGTGCCGGCCAAATCAAGACCGGTTCTCTGTGTCGCAGCGAACGGGTGGCTAAATACAACCGTTTGTTACGGATTGAAGACCAATTGGGCGATCGGGCAATTTATGCTGGGTCGATCGGTTACGGGCCAAAATAACACTGGATAATTGGTAATTGGGCATCTGGCAATTTTAGATTTTAGATTTTAGATTTTAGATTGAAGAATTGATTAGTAACTTGAATCTAAAATCAGCAATCGGAAATCTAAAATCGGATGGGCATCGGGCATCTGGCAATTTTAGATTTTAGATTTTAGATTGAAGAATTGATTAGTAGCTTGAATCTAAAATCTAAAATTGGAAATCTAAAATCGGATGGGCATCGCGCATCGGGAATTTATATCCTGTAGATACAAGGGGCGGGTTTTACAAACAATGATTGCCTAAAAACCAATCATCTCGTAAACCCGCCCCGACCCAATTACCCATTACCAATTACCCATTCTCAATTAAGGATAGAAAGCCAATTGAGGCAAACCCAAAGTTTCTTCCCAACCCATCATCAAGTTCATGCACTGGATGCCTTGACCGGCTTGACCTTTAATTAAATTGTCGATCGCCGATAGCACAATCACCCTGTCAGTACGCGGATCGACTTCGATGCCGATATAACAAAGATTCGTACCGCAAGCCCATTTTGTTTGCGGATAAACCCCAGCCGGTAACACTTTTACCCAGGGACAATTGCGGTAAAAAGCGCTGAAAATCGTGATTAAATCTTCCCGCACCAAACCCGGATCGCGCAAAGTTGCGTAAACAGTCGCCAGAATTCCCCGTACCATTGGAATTAGGTGAGGAGTAAACTGAACTTTAATATCGTGTCCGGCTAAATCGCCACAAATTTGCTCGATTTCTGGCGTGTGGCGGTGGCGACCAACACCGTAAGCGCCCAGAGAACCCTCTGCTTCAGCCAACAAGAGATTAACTTCGGCTTTGCGGCCCCCCCCAGAAGCACCGGATTTGGCGTCGATAATTGCTGTTTCTGGCACGATCAGACCTTGTTTGAGCAAAGGTGCCAGGGCTAATAAACTAGCAGTAACGTAGCAGCCGGCACAGCCTACTAACTGAGCATCTTTAATTCGATCGCGATACAATTCTGGCAAACCGTAAACAGCCGTTGCAGCCAGTTCAGAGTCCGATCGCTCGCCGCCGTACCAAGCTTTGTAAGTTTCCAGATTTTCAAATCTGTAGTCAGCCGACAAATCCAAGACTTTGCAGCCTTTTTCTATCAGCGTCGGTGCCATTTTGCAAGCTAAACCGTTCGGCAGCGACAGAAACACAACTTCACATTTTGCCGCTATTTTTTCTAGGTCGATTGCCTCGATTGTCAAATCAATGCAGTTAGTCAGATGCGGATAAAGGCTGGAAAAAGGTTTTCCCGCACTGCTATCCCCACCCAAATAGACTACTTCAGCCAGTGGGTGATCCGCCAGCAGTCGCACAAGTTGCACGCCGCCGTACCCTGAAGCGCCGATAATTCCTACAGGCACACGTCCAACATCTCCCATTTTCCTTTATCCCCTCAGCCGTTGAAGTCAAAAACGCTTGAACTTTTGCTGCATTGTAGTACCAAACGCCAACTTTGGGAGCAAAGAATTGTGTCGTTTTGTTTGGGAGGTGCATTTTTGTGAATTTTCGGGTGTTTGACCGCGCCCAAAAACGGATACAAAGCCCCGACTCCTTTCCTGGAGAGTTCAAAATTTTAGACCAAAGTTCCACCTTCCAGATTCAAAGCTGCAAGTAAATCTAAAATCTAAAATCTAAAATCTAAAATCGACTGACCGATCGCCAAAACCCTAAAATTAACAAACGGATCTGCGATCGTGCTATAAAAAACTTACTTTAACCCATCTCCAAACCGGAGATTAACTTTTTTCGCTCGAAGCTCGAAGCTCAACCTCCATCCGTTAAATCTGTTAAATTTTGTACACGGCTTCGTTGCCGAACTTCCTATGGGCATAGTTGTAGAAAACGTATCAAAACAGTTTGGCAGTTTCCAAGCACTCGATCGGGTCAGCTTAGAAATTGAATCCGGTTCCCTAGTCGCATTGCTGGGTCCGTCTGGTTCCGGCAAGTCTACGCTGCTGCGGCTGATTGCCGGTTTAGAAATGCCCGACTCCGGCAAAATCTGGCTGACAGGACAAGATGCGACCAATACTAGCGTCCAAGACCGCAAAATTGGGTTCGTGTTTCAGCACTACGCGCTATTCAAGCACATGACAGTGCGAAAAAACATCGCTTTCGGGATGCAAATTCAGAAAACACCGCCCGCGAAAGTCAAATCGCGGGTAGAAGAATTGTTGAATTTAGTGCAATTGGCAGGATTGGGCGATAGATACCCGTCGCAACTTTCTGGAGGCCAGCGACAGCGGGTGGCCCTCGCCAGAGCCCTGGCTGTGGAACCGAAAGTGTTACTGCTAGACGAACCTTTTGGAGCTCTCGATGCCAAAGTTCGCAAAGACTTGCGTGCTTGGTTGCGGCGGCTGCACGACGAAGTTCACGTTACCACAGTCTTTGTGACGCACGATCAAGAAGAAGCCATGGAAGTTGCCGATCGCATTACAGTAATGAATAAAGGTAAAATCGAACAAGTAGGCACACCCGCAGAAATTTACGACCATCCCGCTAGTGCTTTCGTAATGAGTTTTATCGGTCCAGTCAATGTATTGCCCAGCAGTTCGAGGATGTTTCAAGACAACGGCTTTGACTCAGCCAACCCAGAGATTTTCTTGCGCCCTCACGACGTAGTAATTGAAACTACAGAAAATAGTGCAACAGTGCCTGCAAGAATCAGTCGCTTGATTCATTTGGGATGGGAAATTCAGGTTGAATTAACCTTAGATGACGGTCAAGTAGTAAACGCTAATTTGACGAGAGAAAAATTCGATAGCTTGCACTTGCAGCCCCAGCAAAGAGTGTTCGTAAAGCCGAAAGATGCCAAGTCCTTTCCACTTTTTTATTCAATCTGATACCAATTCTTAAAAAAAGACCTAAATTGAGATTGGATACGACATTTCAAGGGACACGGCTTCGTGCCGTGTCCCTAATCTTTTATACTGACAAATGTCGGTTTACTACTGCGCGCTGAGTTAGTCTTTGATCTTACCAACAGCTTTTTTGACTTGTTGCTCAAAGGATGTAGCGTTTGTGTTGGAAGGATTTTTCATTTTTTCAAGGTCAGCGTCTCCCTGAACTTCGTTAGGTCCTTTGCTCGCTTTTTCTTGAGTTTCTTCCAAGGACATTGGTTTTTTCAGTACAACTTCTTGAGATTCTTTTTCAATCCCTAAAAGTTGGTCTTCACCTTTGGTGGTGCTGCTGGTAACGGCAAAAGCCGGGAAAGCGTTAGAAACAAACATTAAGGCACAAAAACAAACAGCTATTAAAGTGCGAACTAAACGCTTGGTAGGAAAGTTAAAGCTGATAAAAGACATACAGAATTTCTCCGTTTTTAGAAGTTTTGATCGTCGCTAAGATTGTTAACAGGCTGAAACTCACTCAAATTCTGCACAATCTTTAACTTAAGTTTGAGAAAAGCAACCGTTGCTCTCTCTCAAATCGAGCTAATATATAATATCTAGCTGAAAAAGCTGAGATTTGAAATCCTTCTCAGGGAATATTTCTAGATGACTGGCGCGGGTCGCCCCAACACATTTATGTAGAAGGCACTTGTGTAGAATCACAAAAATTCTATATAAGTGCCTTCGGATGCGCCTCACATATGGGTATCAATGTCAGTAACGGGTTTTATCGTGGGGTGGGGGCGGATTTATTTAGCCTGTTTGCACTGTGAGAGGGCGCTGGAGTGAACCCGCAGAGCGGTTTGTTGAAAATGTTGCAAGATATTGAGATGCGCCCGACTATCCACCCACTGAACTAAGGACTAATGACTAATGGCTGCTGCTGTCGCACGGGAACTTGACATTTTGCTAGATAAGTTTTAATTTCTCCTACACTGAGCTGCCCGTAATGCAGCAGGGAAGCCAGCAGTGCAGCTTCTGCTTTGCCCTGTGTCACGGCTTCGTAGATGTGGTGACAGTTGCCGGCGCCGCCGGAAGCAATGACGGGAATTTCGACAATTTCGGCGATGCTTCGGGTTAATTCCAAATCGTAACCGGCTTGAGTGCCGTCCGAGTCCATGCTTGTCACCAGAATTTCGCCAGCGCCGCGCTGTTCGGCTTCTTTGGCCCAGGCGATCGCATCTTTGCCGGTATTTTCTCGCCCTCCGCGCACGTACACGTCCCAACCGGGATTATCTGCATCTTGCCGTTTGCGGGCGTCGATCGCGATTACAATGCACTGATTGCCAAATCGATCGCTGGCTTTGTCAATTAAACTCGGATCGCGCACCGCCGCCGAATTAATACTCACCTTGTCTGCGCCCGCCCTCAATAAACTTTTAATGGTGTCTAAAGATTGGATGCCGCCGCCCACGGTCAAAGGGATAAATACTCGATCGGCCGTTCGGTACACCACATCAATAATAATGTCCCGGTCTTCGTGAGTCGCGGTAATGTCCAGAAACACCAACTCGTCAGCACCCGCATCATTGTAAACCTGAGCCATTTCTACGGGATCGCCAGCATCCTGAAGGTTGACAAAATTGACACCTTTGACCACGCGACCGGCTTTCACATCCAGACAAGGCAAAATTCTTTTCGACAACATAAAATTCTCGTGTTTCTAATTTATTGACCGCCGCAGCGAGGAAAAGGCTTTGTTGATATCTTCAAAAACCAGAAGTTAAGCAACAAATCTTAAAGATACCTTGTGTTTAACAATTATCGGTCTGAGCCGGAGAGCCATTTTTCAGTTTTTTTACGCCCCCTCAACATAAATAAAACTTGGCTCGCAGTGGGAGCCGTGACATTAGGTAGAATATTGGTACACAGTTATATTTTCGGCAAAAAGCAGCAAATTTAACTCCCCAGATACATTTGTGGGGTGAAAAATATGGCACTTTCGCTTATGATCTAACAATAACTACCTTCGCTGGCGATCGAATTGTGGTTCGGCAATCCTGTATGGTTCCGGTGCATCGACGATCGACTAAACAATTTTAGATTTGAGAACGGCAGATTTGAGGTTTTTTAGCAGCAATCTCAGTTATAAGCGGCGCGGTAAAGTTAAAATTTTAAGTTTAAAACCTCAAATCGGTTGACTTGATGTAGTTTCTAGGGCTGTGGTGACTTTGCAAGCCAATCCACATTTGGTACTTCGTACAGAAAAAAGCGGCAATCGCTACTTGCCGCTCTCCGGCAGCAATTGCTGGACAGTAGGGCGGAGCGACGACAATAATTTTGTACTGACCGATCGCTGGATTTCCCGTAATCACGCGATGTTACAGCAAATGGAGACAGGAGAGTTCTACCTGATCGACTTGGGCAGCCGCAACGGTTCCTTTGTCAACGGGCGGCGCGTCAGTATTCCTGTCACTCTCAGAAATGGCGATCGGATTATTTTCGGTCAAACCGAATTGGACTTCTACAACCCAACCGGCGGCCACCGGATAGAGCCAATACACGACACAGACTCTGACGATTTTACGGCGACTTTGACGGTGCGCAGCCTGATTAGCGTCATGGTAATGGACATCCGAGACTTTACTATTTTGACTAGGCAGCTAGACGAAACCCTACTCTCAGAAGTCATCGGCAGTTGGTTCCGCAAAGCAGGACTGATCATTCGCGAACACGGCAGTTGGGTGGACAAATACATCGGCGATGCCATCATGGCCGTCTGGTTCCACAAAACCAGCGGTGTCAGCAGCGAGGAAATGATGCGAATTTGCCAAGCTTTGAGCGAACTGCACCAGGCAACAGACGAACTCAGCAGCCGTTACCCCCTGCCTTTTCCTTTGCGAGTCGGGGCCGGCATCAATACCGGTTATGCCATGGTGGGAAATTCTGGCAGCAGCGACCGATCGGACTATACCGCCTTGGGAGATACTGTCAACGCAGCATTTCGCCTGGAATCTTGCACCAAGCAACTCGGCAAGGATATCGCTGTGGGAGAAACGACCTACAAATACCTGACGCAATTGGGTGCCCAGGACGCTTTCGAGCAGCACACAGTTTCTTTGAAGGGTTACGACACTCCCACCGTGACTTACGGCGGTACTTATGCTGACTTGAACGCTTTTCTCAAAATGAAAGGAAAGAATTCTCGATAGCTAGAAAATTGCGTGGGGGCAAAAATTAACCCTTTAAAATGCCAGTCCGAGCTGTTAATTTGGAGGGTCTTCTATAAAATTGCCTGCGATGCCTAAATTGGCAGAGGTATCATATATCGTCCGTGATGTCAATACCTTAATGTAAATTTTATAACAGCCCTCTACGTGTTGCGGATTTATCTGAAAAACTGCATAAGCAAAATGGTAGTCTCTACATAAATGCTGTGTATGAAATTAGGAGACAAAACTTCATGAAACGATTGGGTCGTCTATTGGCAGTATTGGGCTTAGTGCTGGGCTGCTTTGCATGGGCTGGAGACGAAAGCGCGATCGCGGCGACCTTGAGCCGTATCGTCTTGCCATCATCCTCGCTCCTAGCTGTTGAAGCTCCGGTTAGAACCAATCGCGCCGATGACAAGCTTGCCACAGAATACGGCAAAAAACTTGATTTGAACAACAGCGCCGTCCGGGACTTTCGGGACTTTCGAGGGTTGTATCCCACTTTAGCTCGAGTAATTATTAAGAATGCTCCTTACGAAAAAGTTGAGGACGTACTCAACATTTCAGACTTGACGGAAGCTCAGAAAAAAGTGCTGCAAGCTAACCTGGACAAATTCACCGTAACTGATGTTGAATCAGTCTTTATTGAAGGAGACACCAGATTAAATAATGGTCTCTACGACTAGGTAGCAGCGGGCCTCATTTAAAGGCAGAAGTCATTTGGCAGAAGGCATTCGGTAGAAAGAAAAGATTTTTTTTCTAGAGGCTGATGACTTCTGCCTTTAATTTATCAAGACTTACTTTCAACCACTATTCGGAAAAAGCCTGCCAAAATTCCCTAGATTGAAATAAGCGGGTTCCCCAGATTCATCTGTATACTCAATTCCTTAATCTAAAATCTAAAATATAGACTCGATCGACAGACATTAGTTCTACTCCCCAGATTCATCTGTGGAGTCAATTCTAAAATCTAAAATCTAAAATCTAAAATCGACTGGCGGCAGACTTATGACTGACAAATTTGACGTATTGGTAATAGGTGCTGGCGCGGCGGGTTTGTACACAGCACTTTGCCTGCCAGAGCATTTGCAGGTGGGCTTGATCAATAAAAATACCCTGCCTGTTTCTGCTAGTGATTGGGCTCAAGGAGGGATTGCCGCGGCGATCGCCCCTGAAGATTCAGCAGCACTTCACATTCAGGATACACTGGCTGCGGGAGCCGGTCTTTGCGATTTGGAGGCGGTGAAATTTTTAGTCGAAGAAGCTTCAGCTTGCATTGACTCCCTCGTGAAAATGGGCGTTGCATTCGATCGCACCGGCCCAGATTTAGCCCTCACCCTAGAAGCTGCCCACTCCCGCCGCCGAGTTCTCCACGCCGCCGACACTACGGGCAAAGCCGTTATCAGTACGCTGACAGCAAAAGTATTGAGCCGCAAAAACATTCAACTCGTATCTCCTGCCTTTGCTTTGAGTCTGTGGCTAGACGAAACCGGGCGCTGTCAGGGCATTAGCTCGATTTGCGGTTCGCGAGTCAAGTGGCTGCGGGCCCAGGTAGTGGTGCTGGCAACAGGCGGCGGCGGACAGGTTTTTGCTCAAACGACCAATCCGTCGGTAAGTACCGGGGACGGGGTAGCAATTGCTTGGCGCGCCGGGGCGCTGCTGCGAGATTTAGAATTTGTGCAGTTTCACCCGACGGCGCTGAGCACTGCGGGCGCGCCTCGGTTTCTCCTTAGCGAAGCGGTGCGGGGAGAAGGAGCTCATTTGGTTGACAGTAAAGGATATCGCTTTGCTTTTGACTCTCACCCCAGCGGGGAACTCGCCCCTCGGGATGTTGTCAGCCGCGCTATTTTCCGCCACTTGCAGAAGACGGGAGAACCTCATGTTTGGCTGGATATGCGCCCGATTGCTGTCGATCGACTGCGCTACAGGTTTCCGAATATTATTCAAGTGTGCGCTGATTGGGGAATTGATATTTTTTCCGAACCCGTGCCGGTGACGCCCGCTGCCCATTACTGGATGGGAGGGATTGTGGCTGACAAATTTAACCAAACGTCGATTCCGGGTTTGTACGCGGTGGGAGAAACTGCGAGCACGGGGGTACACGGCGCTAACCGATTGGCGAGCAATTCGCTGCTGGAGTGTCTGGTTTTTGGGGCGCAGATGGGACTTTTGCAGCTAGAAGGTGGAAGGCCCGAGGCATTCGCAGATCGGGAAGCTGCAGGAGAAATCTTAGAAAAATCTATTTCTGAAAAGGACATTGAGGCGATCGAAAAGTTGCGGGTCGAATTACCGAATTTGGTGTGGCAGAGTGCGGGAATTTGCCGGGGACAACGCGATTTGGAAAGTGCGATCGTCCAAGTTGAGATTTGGCGGCAAGAATTTGCTTCGTTGCCTTTGAGTCAAACGCTTAATAATTTACGACCCGGACAAATTATTGATTTTTCCCCTGCTGATGCGGAGAATAGCTCGATTTTACGAAATTGGGGAGAAGTTGGCAATTTATTGGATATCGGCTACTTAATTGTCAAAAGTGCTGCGTTTCGCACGGAAAGCCGCGGCGGTCACTACCGGGTGGACTATCCTCTCACAGATCCGGATTGGTGCACGCACACCTTAATTCACTACTGCAATTGGTACAAATCTGCTGCTCGATCGGGGCGAATAGAAGATTGAAAAATGGGGGTCAGCGCGTCCCCGTACCGTCACTTTTGGGGTTCCCGTTCGGGGCTGGTTCGTATTTTTCGTAAGTTCCAAACCTAGATGTTGGTGTAAATGTCCCAACTGTGGAGGTCGATCGATCTTTTGTTAAGTTGGTAGTGGAGTTGCTGGCAAGTCGAGCCGCATTTGCGGTCCCGACTGTATTTACTTGCAGGCAGGCAGCCAGAGTTGCCGTTGTTGTGAGCTTAATCAAAGTACGCATATTATTCACAGCCTTATTCAAATCACCGAAGTAGATGCACGTCCCTACCACGTATTATATCTATCAATTTCCGTAGTTCCACTGATATATTTACATTTTCTTTAATTAACTTTCATAAGTTTACGTAAACTGGTTTAATTTAAGGCTTTTTGACGATTATAATTGGGTTTCCAGTATCAGGTTTTGATTTTTTTAATAATTTGTAACATTTAGATGAAACGGCAATTTGCTGTAAAAATTTTCATATTTTTGTAAGTCTATCTAATGACAGATGACAGGCTATACGAGTTAAGAGTATAAATTTCAATTTTTTGGACATTTTTGTGAACGGTTTCAAAAAGTTTACATGGCTTACGGTTTCAGGAGCTATTTTTTCCAAGCTAGCTGCACATCGGACATCTTAAAATAATATCACCCCACGACTGAATCAGGGTTTGAGGTCTAAAAATTGCTCAAATTTTGTCCGAATTATTGAGAATTTTAGATTAAAAAATTGAATAATTAGGAATGACTGATGAAGATCGTGGTTTGGAGTTTACCTACAGTAGCATTATTTTTTTAAAGTGGTATTAATTAAAAAATTGATATTGATTTTTTCCGCATTCCTTAGCACGATACATCGCAACATCGGCATTCTTGACTAAAATGTCTGGATCTGAACCGTCAATGGGATATAAACTAATGCCAATACTTGTAGTTACAGAAACCGTATGTTCTTCTAAAATGAAAGGCTGCACGATGGCGTAGCAAATTTTTTCAGCTACTTTCGCAGCTTCCTCGCGACCTGGAATTGTGGGCAGAATGACTGTGAACTCGTCGCCGCCCAGCCGCGCAATAGTATCGCTGCCGCGCAAGGATTTTTTGAGCCGACTGGCAAAAGTTTTTAACAGCAAATCGCCCACATTGTGTCCGAGAGTGTCGTTGATTGACTTAAATCCATCTAAATCTAAAAATAGTAAAGCTACCAATTCCTGATTGCTGGAGGCTCTTTCGAGAGACTGATGCAAGCATTCGTAAAACATTTTGCGGTTGGGCAAACCCGTGAGAGCATCGTGATCGGCTTGGTGGCTGAGTTCAGCATTTTTTCGTTCTAGGGCATTTTCCCGGAGTTGGCGCTCGGTAATATCTCTGATTGCTCCGACTAAAAATAGGTTGCCGGCAGCATCTTGATGCAGGGATCTTTTAGTCGCAATCAGATGCGTAATTCCGTGAGCGTCAGTAAAATATTCTTCATTTTCTCGCGGCTGGTGAGTTTGAAATACTAATTCGTCTTGCTGCCAAAATATCTCGGCTTCAGCTTGCGGAAATAAATCGTAATCAGTGCGGCAGGTTAAAATTTCTAAAGGATAGCCGATAAAGCGACAATATGCCTGATTCAAAACAAGGCAGCGGTGATTTCGATCTTTTACAAAAATGGGGTCAGGAATTGTATCGATTAGCGATTGTAAAAATTCTTTAGACCGTTTTAATTCTTCTTGCAAGTGAGCCAGATAACCCACAACAGCGGCACCAGAACCCACAAGACTGAGGATTGGAGGAATTAACGGCAGCCACCAACCCGCTAAAAAAGCTAAGTATAAACAGGCACTCAAACCGAGACTGATACTTGACAAACAGTAAACCGATCGACGCAGCGATCGCAAATTCCAACTCACACTTGCTCCCGCCCAAGACCAGAGTAAAATCCACAGCAACTCGGCAACCTCTGGCCAGACATTGATCCCCCCGCGCCCGTCGAGGGCTGCACTTAAAATTTGGCTCAAGAAATGAGCCTGAAGCTCGACTCCCGGTATTTGCTGGGGAGGAGCAAACCAACCCGAGCTGTAAGAATTTTGGTAAAAGTCTCTGAGGCTGGGGGCAGTTGAGCCGATCAATACAGCGCGCGATCGCACAAAATCAGCGGGTACTTTGCCAGAAAGCACGTCGCTCATCGATACAGTGCGGAAACGGCCTCGCGCGCCACGCAGGTTGGCCAAAATTTGATAGCCGCGGCTGTCCGCTCTAACGTAAGCACCGTCGTTAGGTTGAAAAGGCTGAAAAACTCCCTTACCTAACTGCAAGTATTGAGGATTGACTGTTGCTGGTTGAGGGAAAATTTTTTCGCTTTCGAGGTAACGCAAAGCCAGTGTCAGCGCTAAACTTTCATGAGTTTCGCTGTCTCCGGGCCAAGAATAGAGCAAAGTTCGGCGCACTTTTGAGTCAGCGTCGATGACAACGTTGTTGAAACCGATTCGATCGAGCTTGTCAAGTACCGGAGGCGGCCGAACTCCGAACCTGGCTTCGTCTGGCATCAACTCAATGCCGATTAAGTTGGGAATAGTTTGAAAAGTTTTGAGCAATTCGGCGTTACCCGGTTGAGTTGGTAAATCTCGGTAAACGTCGAGGCCGATCGTCCGCGGCTTGCCAGCGTGCAATTTTTTCAGCAATTGGGCCAATACAGCATCGGAAATTGGGTAGCCGTATTTTTGCAAGTCAGCTTCCTTAATTTCGACAATGACGATGCGCGAGTCAATTGGTTCGGCCGGCCGCCAGCGCACAAAGTAGTCGAAAGCAGCCCATTCCCACACCTGAAAAAAGCCGAACCAGCGCATTACAATGACCGTACCAGCAACGGCACTCGCAGTAATCAATACTCGGCGTTCTCGATCGAGCCATTTTTTGAGAGTTTTTAGCATATTTTCGGGATTTTTGCCTCGCTCTTCGAGCATCTAAGCTACTACTACATATAGCTTTTAGATCTCCGGGACTATCGGCTCAGTCGATTTTATATTTTATTTTTTATTTTTTAGATTATCCAATTTTTTGGTTTTTCGGTGGGGGCAAGTCGATTTTAGATTTTATTTTTTATTTTTTGGTGCGATCGGGCTGCAACAACATCAACCGGGTTGCTCAACCAAAATATATGATTTCAAGAATGACTCTCGAAGCAGAAATCCGGTTTCTTGAGTTTTTGTGTATAGCAGATGTTGAAGGCCCTTCGGCTCCTTTAGGCTCCGGGAGCGGGCAAGTCGCGGTTCCTGAGCGAAGTCGAAGGACAGGGTAAAAAGAAGGAATAAGGAAGATCGAAGTTGCTATCAACGGCAATGGTTTCAGCAATTAAGAACTTTCTCAACGTCGGGCACAGTTGCTATAGAGGTTCTTGGGTAGATGAGGTACATGATCACACTTAAAAAATAAAAAGCTTAGCAACACTGGTTTCGGCGTATTTAATTTTTGCGATCGCCGCTATCTACCTAGTTTGTACTAATTTTTTATTGATTATAGAGGCGAGTTTTTAGATTAATTTCGCAGAACGAGACAACTATCAACTAAGCTAAAAATCAGGAGATTTCCTGGCAATAAACCTAAAATCTGCCATCTATAATCACAAACTTTTTCTATCTGTTTTGAAAGTTGCGCGGGCCGGTGTAACCCGATAAGTCAGCGAGTTTCTCCAAAGATTGCGTCCCGGAATAAAACTGACCTTTAATCTCCCAACTAGGGAAACCTTTAATATTCGCAGCAGCAGCTTGGCAAAGTTCAGCGCGGGAATTTTGCCCCTTGGGATCGCATTCAACGTAATCGATTATCGCAGCACCTTCTTTACCAAAAAGCATTTTTTGGTCGTGGCAGTGGGGACACCAGTAAGCGCTGTATTGTTTCGCCCCGATTTGTCTGAGGTGGCGGGCCAAAGCAAGTTGTGCCGGGCCGGAGGTTGTAGTGACGGCAGGGGGTACAATTCCGGGGGTAGAGACAGAAGCAGCAGGTGAGTTGACACTGTTATAAAGTCCCAAGGCGCCGATCGAACTCACCATTGCCACCAAAATGCCTGTAAACACCAACTGTCCGATATCTTCCCACTCGCGCCCGACTAGCACCAGCACAAACAGCGACAGTGAAAATACGGCGGAACTGATGCAATAAATGCACAATTCCTGAATTTCAAAAGCCATCAAATAAATCAAATAGCTGCTGAAAATTACCATCGCAGCGGTGATGATAAATAGCGCTTGCCAAGTTTTGTTTTCTAGTTGAGAGTGCAGTCCTTTATTGGTGTTGGGATTGACGGCTTTGGGAGCCAATGCCAGGATTGCTATGCTCAGGTAAGCCAGACAGCCTAACAAACTTAAAGGCACTGTGCTAAAGACTGTAGCGTAGGGACTGTTGAGAACTTTGTCGCAGCCGCTGGTGGGACAAATGACCGAGCCTGTCGTGAATTTAGCGATCGTGAGATAGGCCGTTTCTACGACGCCGATGGCTGCGATCGCTCCTATCACAGTCCTAGACCAGCGATGAATCCAAGGGGTTGAACGTCGGCGAATCATTTTTTGATTTGGTAATTGGTAATTGGGACGTTGAAAGAAGAAAGAAGTTGGGCAACCAGCAATGTACGGGATTTAACAAATTAAACGGATGGATATTGAAGGAAAAAGTCAAAAGTCAGAAGTCAGAGCAAAAAAAGAGCTATCCGTTTATCTGTGACTTCCTGTCGTGAATCAAGGGAATTGATAATTGGAAATTTGTAATTGGGAATTGATAATTGATAATTGGGAACTGATAATTGGTGCTTTCTTTCACTATTAGGTCTTTGTTTTCAGCTATTACCGATTACCGATTACCGATTACCCCTTCCCATTTTACGTTTTACTTTTGACTTTGCCCGGTTCCGGTGTTGGCCCTCTTGAGCCATTAGCGTCTCTGTTTTCCTGTTCGCGTTCTTTCTGTGACAAGCTGCGGCGGGCGGCTTCTACAAACTGACTAACGCGGATCGGATCGATCGGCTGCTCGATGCGGCCGTTTCGCTTCAGGGAACTGGATACAATTACGCCGTCAGCCGCCTGCATGAGGGTGGAAATGTTTTCCCACGAGGCCCCGCTGCCTATGAAAACAGGAATTCCCGCCGCTGCTGCACTCGCGAGTTCTAAGTCTTCGAGATTGGGAGGGCTGCCAGTTGTCCAGCCGGAAAGGATCACGGCGTCGGCTAAAGCCCGCCCGATCGTCTCTTGGACGGCTGTGGTCAAGTTGGGGCTGCCTAAGGGTCGCCCGTGCTTGACTAACACGTCTGCTAATATTTTGACATCGCTGCCCAATTCCCGGCGGTAGCGCAGTAGCTGGTGAGCTTGGCCTTCAATTAAGCCCTGGTCTGTAGCCATGATGCCGTTGAGGACGTTGACACGGATGAATTGAGCACCACTGCAGGAGGCGATGGCGATCGCGCTGTGGGCGTCGTTTCGCAGCACGTTAACGCCGATCGGCAGCGTCACGAGATTTGTTAGCCTCTCGACTACCAGAGTCATGGCACTTACCACAGCCGGGTCTACGCTGTCTTTGGCAAAAGGAGCGTCGAAAAAGTTCTCGACTATGATACCGTTTGCGCCACCAGAAGCCAGCGCTGTAGCCTCTTGCTCGGCTCTTCCGATAATAGCTTTGAGGTTTCCGCCCCAGCGGGGAGAAGTTGGCAAAGGCTGTAAATGTACGACACCGATTATGGGATTCGGCGTTTTGAATATTTGTTTTAAGTCCACGGATTTTCCTGAAACCACCAAGTTCACTGACGGCTGACGGCGGATTTTGACGGTATATTCTAGAATTCTATATCCACGGGGGCGATTCGGTTGAGTTAATCGGGCGGCCAAGTGCCTCAAGCCCCTAAGCTATAACATTTTAGATTTTAGATTTTAGATTTTAGATTTTCCAAGGGCGACCTACTGATTTCACTCAAAGACGGATACTTGCTTCAAGACAGGAATCCTGTAAAGCAAAAAAGTTGAGATTTTAGGGAGATATCCCAGATTCATCTGTGGAGTGAATGCTTTAATCTTTAATCTAAAATCGACTGGCCACAATCGGGTTTGAGAGCTTGAGTGCAGTTGCATTCTTTTTTATACCTTGGTGTCGGCAGGGGTTTTTCCTTCTCTATCGAGGTTAAGTGGTGAAAGTTGTTCTCATAATTTTGGCTGTCATCTCCGGATTGTGGGCAGCAATCGAAGTGCTGCTGCGGGTGCTGCTGGGTTTTGGCAATCCCTTGATTTACATTGCCGATGCCGAGTGCGGCTATTTGTTGGCGCCCAACCAGAAGGTGCGCCGCTTGGGCAACCGGATTGAGATTAACGAGTATTCGATGCGTACCGGAGCGATCGCCCCGATACCCTCTCCAGAAACTCTGCGTGTCTTGCTGTTGGGAGATTCTGTCGCCAACGGCGGTTGGTGGACACATCAGACCAATACGATATCGGAAATTATGACTCGGCAGTTGAGATTGCAAGTACAAAATCTGGCGAGCGATGCACAATTCGCTTCAAAAGTCAACTATTCAGATTTTGAAGTTCTCAACGCCTCAGCCAATTCTTGGGGGCCGAGGAATCAACTTGCTTACGCCAAGCGGTTCGGTGTTTTTGGGGCCAAGGCTTTGGTGTTGCTGCTCAATACGGACGATTTGTTTGCATCCGCTCCCTGTGGGGAGGTTGTGGGCCGCGATCGATCTTACCCGGATCGCAAACCCCGATCGGCCACACTAGATTTATTGAGCCGCTACCTGTTACCTGCAGTGCCGGCTCGCCAATTAGCAGCACCCGGAGCTGAAACCCCAGATGTAGTCGGCTGCAACTTAGAAGCTATTCGCCAAATCCAGAAAATAGCTATATCCGCCAACGTCCGGTTTTTGCTTGCGGTGACGCCCAAGCTGGGCGAATTCGGCGACCTGGGCCCTCGCGACTGGGAAGTCAAGGCTAGAGAGCGTCTCGCCGAACTCGTGGAAACAGAGAAAATTACTTACATAGATTTTCTTCCCATTTTCAATTGTGCGGCGCAACTTCCAACTTTGTATCGAGACAGCATTCACCTGAGTCCTCAAGGAAATCAGCTAGTGAGCAAAACCATCAGTCGTCAAATAGTCGCTCTTTTTTGGCACAAATCGTGATTTCACCCCAAAACGGATACTTGCCCCCGAATTAGATTGTGGAGAGCAAAAAAATTTAAACCTTAGTCCAAGCCCCCAAATTCATCTGTGGAGTCAATCTCTAATCTGCAATCTCAAATCTCAAATCGACAGTTTAATCCCCCAATGGGGATAGGGAGTCAATCTCAAATCTCAAATCTACAGTCTCGAATCGACAAATCAAGCCCCCAGATAGATCTGTGGAGTCAATCTAAAATCTAAAATCTACAATCTCAAATCGACTGACATCGAATCCGGTTGCATGGGAACAGTTACTGTCTTCAACGAACAACAAACCCAAACTGTAAAAGCACCCGGAAACGACACGATTTGTCTCGATTTAGCTAACTTGCAAAGTAGACTCTAGCTCTTTGGGATACCAAGCTTGACCGTCGAGAGCCATTTGCTCGATCGAACTCGCAAGCCGCAGAGCTTTGAGAGCTTGTTCTCCTCCCACAGAAGGCTGATTTCCACCCCGCACGCAATTAATAAAATGCTCCAACTCTGCGTGGAGCGGTTCAATATTGCTGGTGTAAACTTTCTCGATCAACCCATCTTGACGGTAAAGCACCTGACCGTAATCCGTCACGTAGTTGGCGGTTGTTTGTCGGTGAATCAAGATTTCGTTGTTGAGAAAATCTGCCTCTGTCAGAGAATTTTTGCAGTGAGCCACGATTGAACGGAGTTTGCGGTGCGTCACCTTACTAGCAGTCAAGGTGGCGACAATGCCGTTAGCAAAGTTCAGCGTCGCTGTCACGTAGTCTAAATAACCTGAATCTGAGGCCCTGCTGCCGCTGGCCGTCAGCTTCACCACTTGGGAATCTGCCAATTCCAGGAGCAAGTCAATGTCGTGGATCATTAAATCCAAAACTACCGATACGTCGTTAGCCCGCTGGGAATAAGGACTCATCCGGTGAGCTTCCAATGCCAGTAACTCTTCAGTTTTCAGCACTTTGCCGAGTTCCTGAAAAGCTGGATTGAAGCGCTCGATGTGACCCACTTGCAAAATCCGGTGGGCCTCAGCAGCCGCGTTGACCAAAGATTCGGCTTCGGCAATGCTAGCCGCGATCGGCTTTTCAATTAAAACGTGAACTCCCGCTTGGAGACAAGACATCCCCACAGCGTGGTGCAGGCGAGTTGGAACGGCGACGCAAACTGCATCTACGTGGGCGAGCAAATCCCGGTAGTCTTCAAAGAAGCGAACCCGGTATTTGCTTGCTACATCTATTCCCCGCTCTACATTTATGTCTGCAACACCCACGAGTTCGATATCTTTTAGCAAGCTCAGAACTCGCGTGTGGTGCTGGCCCATATTGCCAACCCCAATCACCCCAATGCGGAGGGGTTCAGGTTGACTTCGCT
Source organism: Microcoleus sp. Pol7_A1 (assembly GCF_036701085.1). NCBI lineage: Bacteria > Bacillati > Cyanobacteriota > Cyanophyceae > Oscillatoriales > Microcoleaceae > Microcoleus > Microcoleus sp. Pol7_A1. Next base: position 23,300 of record NZ_JAUBQD010000053.1, on the reverse strand, counting down.
GGGCGAAAACGTTTGCGTATCCCAATGACATCCTATCTAGCACTCCTGGATTCTCCTCCACCACCACAGGAATCAAGCCCCTTGGCTTCCCTCAGCTACTCACAGCCATCCAGATAGTACCACAGTCAAACTATTTGTGAAGAATTTCTAAGTTCAGTTTTAGGATTATAGCGTCAGGCAATTAAACAGAAGCTACTCATACACAAGGGCCGAATACCGGGGTAAACTTTGTGGGAATTACGTATTGACAAAATTTATTAAATATGCCCTAATATGTGGGGCGATCGTCTGCAGCATCGCAACAACACAAACCAGTCGGCATATTTGGCGATTACGAGCAAACATTTTTCTGGTTTAGGTTCAAAATTAATAGTTAAAATCATAAATTATACAAATATTACAGGTGCCGCATCAGTATTGCTTCGGTTATTTACATTTGGCAATCTTTGAATTATAAAAAATTGACGTTAACAATGCGGATAATTACAGGCGCTCGCTCACTCAAATAAATTACACTTACGTAAAGCCTAATCAAGAAAACAATGAGTCAAAAACAAAGGCAGAGATTAAAAAGTGCGATCGCTACGACAATTTTAAGTTTGTGTTCATCTGTGTTATTGGTAGGAGTAGACAAAGCACAAGCCGCCTTACTCACCTACACTTTCGATGCGGGCAATCCCTTCTATTCCCCCCCTGGGTCTAGAAGTTTTTTGAAGGTGGATAACTCCTCCCTTACAGGAATAGGAGTTGAAGAAATTGCTGTTTCCGAGGGAAGATTCTACGGTTACACTTTCCGAACAAGCAAAGAATACCAGGATTTGGCAGGGGTTACAGCTTTCTTTTATGAAGGGGATTTTCGCGGACTGAATACAAGCGGCGGCGACGATTTGATCGCAGAAGTAAGCTATCAAGATCCAGGCGAACCGCCTGTATGGTTTATACTCGACAGCAGGATATCTTGGTTTATCGAGACATTCCCTGTGCCTTATTTGGATTCACCGCCGGTCTCTGCGTTTTTTGGGTATTACGAGCAATATACTACCAACCGCGACGGTAGAACAGAGCGAACCGATAGAAATTTCTACAATGGCGAGTTTTCTTACACTCTAGTGGATACCGAAGCCGAACCAGTGCCCGAACCTCTCACCGCTGGGGGGACAGCTTTAGCATTGGCAGGTTTAACCTGGTTAAAACACAAGAAAAAAATGGCAGCTTGAGGTGCGATCGCACCTCAACAATTAATCACTCTGCAGTCACTTTTCAGAAAATATTCGAGTTGCAAAATTTTGCGATCGATTGGGAGACAGAGCCCTGGCTTTCAAAATCGCGGCTACCAAAAACGCATAGGACAAAACTCCCACCAAGGCCAGCAAAAGTACGCTGGCGGCTCCCGACGCATTCCACAAAGCGTGAAGTGCGGAAGCGCTGAAATAACCTACGCCCAAAATTTGCCAGCGCTTCCTGGGTTTGAGGGCGCTCAAACCGATAAAATATCCCAAATAACCGCTGTAAGCCATGTGTCCGGCGGCGGAACCCAAAATGCGGGGAATTAGCAACTGCAATCCTACTAATTGTCCGGCGTCTGGCCCTGCTTGCAGAGTGACATTTTGGATGACATTGGGAACGTACTGTCCCAGAGTTTCTAACAGTGTAAAGCCGACTGCGGAGGCACTTCCTAACAGAATTCCGTCTAAAGGTTCCCAAACGCCGACTCGATCGCGCCACGGATTTTTGAGCCAATTTCCCAGCAACATCGCTCCCAAAACGGGCAGGGCTTTCAGCAATTCTTCCATCAGACCCGCCCCAAAAAACATTCTGGTCAAAAAAGGCAAAAAACTGATTGCTTCGCCTTCGGCTGGCAGGCGGCCGGGCAAAATTTCTCTAAATACTAATATAAATCCAATCAATAGGGGGCTGATCACAATCAGGACTGTAGCTAAAGCCGAACCAAGCAATACCCACCACGGTTTGTGTTTGCCGCACAGTTGATAGATAAAGTAGTAAGCCGCACCGGCGAGGTAAGCTGACAGCAGCAAGTTGAATGCTGCAGAATTTCCAACGGCGACAAACATCGACACGACAACAATAACTGTGGCAATACCTGGATATAAGTAAGCTTTTTGGCTTAATTGTTTGCCCGTCGAGGCGATCGGGAATAATTGAGTTAAAGTGAGAGTGTCTTTTTCACTAGCAGCAAAATTGCCACTTCTTGCTGGGAATTCAGGTTTAGTTGGGTGAGGGGTTAGGGGAGATTCAAATATGAATTCAGGGCCGTCAAGGCCGAGACTGATGCGATCGCCTGTTTCTAAAGTTTGGCAACCTTGCAGCTTTTTCCCGTTGATATAAGTTCCGTTAGCGCTGTTGAGGTCGCAAATTTCCCATCTCGTCAAAGTACCCTGAGTCAGCGGACGGATTGCGGCGTGGCGGCGGGAAACCATGCCGTGGGCGATCGACTCTAAAGTTATTTGACAATTTCGATCGCGTCCGATCGCCACTTCCCCATCTTCAGAAAGTTGGTACTTGGACGCTGGCGCTCCCGCAGCGCCTTTAGCGGGCACTTGTCGCAGAAATCCGATTTCATTTGTCATGAGTTATGAGTCATTAGTCCTCAGTCATTAGTCATTGGTCATGAGCTCGCAAGCTGTTAGCTGATGTTATTTTTGGGCAGTCTTTATTCGACAGTTATTGGTTGTTAGCTGCTGACTAATGACTAATGACTAATGACTAATAACTGCTGACTAATGACTAATAACTAATGACTCTGCTTATAGATTGGCTCTGGCATCCTGAACGGCTGCATAGAAAAATATGCCTGTTAGCGGTACGCTGAGGGCGAGGATGATCCCGGTGACTAAATTGCCGAGTTGAGCTTCTCCCGAAGATAGCTCAAAGATGGAGCCGACTGCTGCGATCGCGGCGATACACGAAAGAGCTAACAATAAACTACTTTTAGGAGTTCCTGCCATCATACTGACTTTACTGCCTTTGGCGAAAATTTGTGCTTGACTAATTCTTCAGTCAGTGCGAGCTTGTTTTCTACTCTGTCTACAAACAGCACTCCGTTGAGGTGATCCATTTCGTGCTGAATTGCCCTCGACAGTAACTCTGTTGCTATCAGGGTTTGCGGGCGACCGTATTCGTCGCGGTAGGACACTTCAATGACTTCTGGGCGTTTGACTTCTAAATAAACTCCCGGAATGCTCAAACACCCTTCTTGCAAAATGCAGACATCGCTGCTGCTAGCCTTGATGGTGGGGTTGATCAACACCATGGGGGGTGTGGCGGGGTTTTCCGGGTCGCAGTCGAGCACGATTACTTGTTTGTTGACTCCGACTTGGGGGGCGGCCAAACCGATGCCATCAGCACTGTACATGGTTTGCAGCATTTCTCGGACGAGCTGCCGAATTTCTGCATCGACGCTTTTGACGCGCTTCGCTGGCTGCCGCAGGACGCGATCGCCTAATGTGTGTATGGTTAGGGGCGGTTTTTCTAACTTTTTCTTTTCAACCAAAACCTGAGCCGTCATAAAACCTCGCGGGATGTTTGGAAACCCCAACGAAAGCTGTTGGGGAATGAAATTGGAACCAATACTATTATTTCCAATCTTAATTATAGTTTTAAGTAGCCATGACTGGAAACGCACCAAACCAACGGCCGGTTATTTCTCTTGGCCTTTCGCCTGTTTTAGTGGCGGTAGAGCTTTTAGCTGCGATCGCTATTTTGCTGGCTGTTTTACTCATCGTACAGTTTTGGGCGGTTTTGCCCGATCGAATTCCGATTCATTTCGGCTTGGAGGGGCTGGCTGATGCTTGGGGCGACAAGCTGACGATTTGGATCGTGCCCGCGGTGGCTGCGATTATTTTTGCGGTTTTAACTGCGGTATCGCGCTATCCGCATACTTTTAATTATCCCGTACCAATTACTTCTGAGAACGCTCGCCGGCAATATCTGTTGGGGCGAGGCCTTTTGGTTTGGCTGAAGGCGGAGATTTGCTGGCTGTTGGCGTTTGTGGTTCGGCAGCAAATTCTTGTCGCTTTGGGCAATTCTCAAAGGTTTAGTATCGAGGTACTTTTAGGGTTAGTTGTTTTTATGTTTGGGACGGTTGGGGTGTATTTGCTCAAGGCTTATTCTGCTCGCTAGAGGTAGGGCAAAAAACTTACATATACCCAAACAACCAGTTTTTTGATAGATTTTTTTAACCGCAGTTAATAATATATAATCGCTCAAAAACAAAGAAAATTACTTTGTAATGAGGAATTTATTCATCATTTTTTTATGAGGAGTTCAGTCCTCACTACAAACATTTTTGATGGCTGGTAATTGACTAGAGATGATAGGAATTATAGGCGAGAGGTTTGTGCTACGCTAAACGCCGATCGACTAACCCATCAGATATGTTTGCTGATTGTTCATCGGCAATACTCGCAACCGTCGATTTTTCAAATCAGGTTCTAAACCTAGTTCTTCCATTGGAATCACGCCCAGCAAAACAGCAGAAACGCCTTCGGGCAATTCTAAACAATCAAATCTCCCTTCTCTCCCCTCTACAATAATTTGAGCGCCTGCAAAAATTCGACCTTTTTTGATGCCAGCCGATGTTTCTACATCTCTTTCTCCTACTTGCCTTAAACTTAGTTGGCTAATAATGGGAGCTGGCAAGGAAAGCAGAGTTGCTCCGGTATCGACAACAACGTTATCGAGGGTAACAGAGCGAACTTCCTCAGCAGCAATGAATCCCCGTTCAGCCATAACTAGATCGATGAAATTCGTGACGGTGATTGTAGTGATTACTTGACCCATTTGTTTTGCTTGCAGATTGGGAAGTACCAGGGTCATAGTATGTTACCTCTTTGAGTGTAATTAGTGGATATTTCTATGGTAATACTATCTAGAATCCTCCTTGGTTAGTTAAAATCGTTTTAGTGATCGGCCAAAATTAGAATTTGCCTCAACGCATGACACCAGAAAACAACTCTTCTCAACCCAATCGCCCTGAATCGAACGTGACTGTAGAAAGTCAGAACGGTGCGAGCCCTACTGTGCCACCAGAATCAGGGACAATCGTCGCTACTGCTGAACCCGAAAAACCGGTGCCGCCGCCTCCAACTCGCAAGGTTTTATTGCCGCAGCAGCCGGAACAAACGACTCCTGAGAAGTCGGCGTCGGCGCTGACGCTGGGGTTGATCGCAGCGATGATTTTTGGGCTGGCCAATGACAACATTTGGCTGGGCTTAATTGGTGCCGTCGGTGCGATCGGCATATCGCTGCGGCTGATGTGGCCGAGTTGGGGCAAAATCTGGGCGCAGGTAATTCCGCCGACTTGGCGCACTCTGATTGTCGCCTGCTTCGGGCTTTTAGCTGGGATTGTGGGCTTGCTGATGCTCAGCGGTAGTAATACTGAACCGGGAAGCCGCAACATCCAAATCAACTGGGACGCCATCGGTGCTCTGGGCGAGTTGATCGGCGCTTTGGGCCAAATTTTAATCGCAATTTTGGGCGTTTACGTGGCTTGGCGGCAGTACGTGATCTCGAAAGATTTGACGATTCAGCAAAATCGAATTACGCAGCAGCAAACGATCGATGCTTATTTTCAAGGGGTTTCCGACTTAGCCCTTGACGAACAAGGGTTTTTGGAAGACTGGCCGCAGGAAAGGGCGATCGCGGAAGGCCGCACCGCTGCGATTATGAGCAGTGTAGATGCTGAAGGTAAAGCTAAAATTCTGCGGTTTTTGTCGCAGTCTAGATTGGTTACTCCTCTGAAGCGCGATCGGCTTTTAGGCCGCCCCATCCTTGACGGGGACGGCGGCTACGCTGAAGACAGAGATCACGGTATCCGCGTTATCGATCTCAATGTCATGTTAGCGGGTGCTGACCTGGCTGGCACCGATTTGCGGTGGACGGATTTGAGCGAAGCCAACCTCGTCCGTGCCAATCTCAGCAAGTGCGATTTAGTGAAAGCCAACCTCTCGCGCGCTGTCTTGTACGACGCCAATCTCGCTCGCGCCGACATGAGAGCGGCCGCTTTGTTCTACGGCTCGGCAGAAATTGCATCCCCCCGCAGCCGTACCCAATTTCCCAACTATCAAACGGGCGAACATACCGGCGCTGTGGTTGAACGTGCTGATTTCACCGCTGTCAAGCGGCTGTCGGAGGAGCAGCGCTATTACTGCTGCGCTTGGTGCGGCTCGAAGTCGAGAGAGACTATTCCCGGTGGCTGCGAAGGGATTCCCAATAAACTCGGACGTTAAAATTAGCAGTACCGCTGTACTTACGTATATATTTGGCGAGCACTCGGCAGCGGACTATACTTTAATTTTAAATCTAGAGTCTTGCGCTGTTTTAGCCATGACAAATACTGATTTAGGGCTAGAAGTAATTCCGCACCGTCCGCGCTCCAAAAGCAGGGACGGGTTAATTTTTGTAAGTTCTATGTGGTTTCTGAGCCGATCGGTAATTGCGATCGGGATGCAGGTAATTGCTCGTTTAGTCTGCAAGAACCCGCCCGTGTATACGATTCGACCGCCTCTGGGTTTTGTAAGCGGCTTTCTTCCCAAAAGCGGCTGAAAACTGTTTTCGCACGCGGACGGTAAATGGTACCTCGAAATAGCTACTTTAGGCTACAGGTATGCAGATGACGGGCAGCAGCATTTTGTGGCTTTTTATCCGCTGTTTCCTTTGCTGATGCGCGGGTTGAAGACTCTTATAATGCAAGTGGAATTAGCAGGATACTAATTAATAGTTGGGCATTTTGAGGGGATTATTTGTAGTTGCAAGCTATTAGTAAAATTCCAATTATTTAGGGCGCTGGCTATTTCTTGAATTTGCGAAAAATGCTTAGACTTACAGTCAGCTATTTGGGTTTTTACTTTTTAGCGCTACCGATCAACTCCGTTGCTCTGTAATCGTTTCACCGATACGCTTACGGCATTGTGTCGCTCTCGGATCGCACTCGCTTTCGTGTTGAGCAGTCAGCCTTGTTGGGGATATGCTGTTATGACTTTATTTGCTACATCCCTGTTAAATTTGCTGCGTGTAGGTAGCTTAAGATAGTTCTCCATATCTTTTTCCCAAACTTAATTTACTCTATTTCCCAAGCTGCCTGAAAAAAGTCTCTTTCGCACAGCATGGCGTAGCGATAGGTAGCTTCTACTTCCGGCGTAGCTTCTGCGTAGCGATCGACCAAACTTTCCAGCCGTTTTGCTAAAATCTCAAAATCAGGGCTGCTATAGGTGGAAATCCACTCGCTAAAGGCGTGTTCCGGTATATTAGGTTTAGCTAGCTGCTGTCCCAAAAAAGCATACAACCGCAAGCAAGGAGTCATGGCGGCTGCTGTCAAACCCACACCGTTTCCCCAGGCTGTGGCTAATAAAAAATCTGTGTAGCGGCGGGTAGCGATTCCCGGTTTAGCCTCTTGCAAGTTTACCCCCCATTTGCCTGCATATCCTTGATGCAACTGAAGTTCTTCTAAAACACCGCTGCCGAGATTGTGGAGAATTTCAAACCCCTCCCAGTCGGGTGCTTTTGCCGCAGCGATACTGTAAGCGCGAGCGAATGCTCCCAGAAAAAATGCGTCTTGTGCAATGTAATATGCAAAACTATTTGAGGGCAAGCTGCCGTCAGCAATGCCTGTGACAAAGGGATGTTGCAGACAAGCTTCGCTTAAGTCTTGATTTGCTTGCCAAAGATCATTGGAATTTGTCATGCAATTTGGAATGTATGGGTTATGATTGTAATTTTTCTAGTCTGACTAAACATCTATGATAACAAATATTTTCGCTGTGCGTCAGTCTTATGGTGTCTTTTATTTTTCGTATTTAAGAAAATAGATAAGTTTTGGTAAGCTGCTATTTTGTCTGCTGCTGTTGTCTGGCTCAAAGAGCGAAATTACGTGCCGAACCTCTCTCGTGAAGCAGCCAGCGTCGGGAAAAAAGAAACTTTTGATTTAAGGGTAAAAAAGCCGATTTTTAAACAGAAACTGCAATGAACGATACACCTAAATATTCTTTGGTAATTCCTATCTATAACGAACAAGAAAATCTCGCTGAATTGTATCGGCGAATTAGTGCCGTGATGGATCGAATGGACGGCACAGTAGAATTAATTTTAATCAATGATGGTAGCCGCGATCGCTCTCTCGAACTTTTGCGAGAATTGCACGAAAAAGACTCGCGAATTTGTTACCTCAGTTTGGCCCGCAATTTCGGCCACCAAATAGCTGTAACTGCTGGCTTAAACTTTTCTACTGGTCAAGTTGTAGTCATCATGGACGGCGATTTGCAAGACCCGCCAGAGCTAATTATAGATATGGTAGAACAGTGGCGGCAGGGCTATCAAGTTGTTTACGCTCAGCGCACTCAACGCCGTCAAGAAGGTTGGTTTAAGCGGTTGCCTGCTTATATGTATTATCGCATTTTGCGCCATCTTGCTGATGTTGATATTCCCATAGATACGGGAGATTTTTGTTTGATGGATAGGTGCGTGGTGGACGTACTCAATGCGATGCCTGAACGCAACCGCTACATTCGGGGACTGCGCGCTTGGATTGGTTTTAAACAAACGGCGGTTAAGTTTGAACGCGATCCGCGTTTTGCAGGCGAGGTTAAGTATACCTTCAGAAAATCTTTAAGTTTGGCGATGAATGGTTTAGTCTCTTTTTCAAAAGTTCCCCTCCGACTTTCGATTTATATGGGGTTATTTGCTGCATTTATATCTGTGTTAATGGCTTTTTTGATTTTGTATTGGCGGCTTTTTTATCCAAGTTCTGCCTTAACTGGTTTGACAATTGTCATGATGGCGGTTTTCTTTTTGGGTGCGGTGCAGTTGGTTAGTATTGGGATTTTGGGCCAGTATATAGGGCGTATTTACGAGGAGGTAAAGGGCCGCCCGCTTTATACGCTGGCAGAAGTGGCTGGTTTTGGCGATCGCCACCGATCGCCAAAATAATTTTAGCAAACAACAGTTAACTCATCGTGCTTAAATTATCTAATTTATGAAATAATTTAAGATCGTAAAATCTTCTCAAGACTCATGTTTAAACTTTACGAGTATTCCCCCTCGGGTAATTGCTATAAAGTTCGCTTGCTGTTAACTCAGCTCAATATTGCGTTCGATCGCACAGAAATTAATCTTCTCGAAGGAAAAAGCCGCACACCTGAATTTTTGGTCAAAAATCCCAATGGCCGCATTCCGGTGTTAGAAATCGCACCGGGTAAGTTTCTGTTTGAATCGAATGCGATTATGTTTTACTTGAGCGAAGAAACTGAGTTTTTCCCCACGGATAAATTTGAACGCGCTCAAGTCATGCAGTGGTTGTTTTTTGAACAGTACAGCCACGAACCTTTTATTGCTACTTCTCGTTTTTGGTATTTGATAGGGAAAGCACAAGAATATCAGGAAGCACTTCAACAAAAACAAGCACCGGGTTATGCTGCTTTGGGGGTGATGGAACAGCATTTAGCAGAAAATGAGTTTTTTGTGGGCGATCGCTATACAATTGCTGACATCGGTTTATTTGCTTACACTCACGTTGCTGGTGAGGGCGGATTTGACTTAACCAGATTTCCAGCAATTCAAACTTGGATCGATCGCGTCCAGAATCAGCCTCGATATATAAGCATCGCGTCTTAACAAACCTCAATGTGTGAATTACAATGAAGTTTCAATTTAATTACGAATCAAATCAGGGAGATATGAGACTCCATGAAGCAATTGCTGCTTGTGATTTGTCGCGGATACAAGAACATATTGAAAATGGGATTGATGTCAACCAATTGAACTGTAAAGAAGGTTCAACCCCACTAACCGAAGCAGTGTTTTTGGGTCACTTTGAAATTATCAAAATTCTTATCGAAGCAGGAGCAAATTTACAGCAATTCGACTATCAACCTGCAACGCCATTAGGAATGGCTGCTGAACTAGGTAACATAGAAGCGGTACAACTGTTATTGCGGGCTGGAGCTGATGTTAATGCTGGAGGTTTACAAAGTCCATTAGATCGTGCTGTAAGTCAAGGTCATATAAATGTTACTAATATATTAATTAACGCAGGTGCTGATGTGAATTCAACAGATGAAATTGGTTTCACTCCTTTAATGATAGCAGCGCTATCAGGGGATCTTGATGTTGTGCAACTTCTGGTTGAAGCTGGTGCAAATGTAAATGCGGTTGATGAGTATAAAAATACTGCTTTAAGGAAAGCTTCTGAAAACAGTCATCAGGATGTGTTCAACTACTTATATCCGCTAACAAATGCCAAATTTCCCTATATTGATGAGGGAATTCCATTTTAAACGAAATTACTAACAGCTACATTTTGCCCGATTTTGCTCGATCTCCTCGCAGCATCTGCCACCTTCAAAGCGTACAAACTACTGGCATTATCCACGTACAAAGGCGTACCGTTTGACAAATGTTCCCACACCATATCTGTATCTTTGGCAAACAAACCGCGCCGCGTTCCTACTTTGATAGTGCGCCTATTTTTTCCCTCATTAATTGACGGGATTCAGGAGTAAAAACCAGCGTTCCTTCTGCTCCGTAGATGGTAAAAATGTTGTCAGACTGCCAAAAAGTCTCTCCTTTTTCATAAACAGCTTCAGCGATCAAGCCATTGGCAAAGCGCAACTGTGCGTTGCACAAACTAGCTTTGTAGAAATCCGGTTTAGTGTCCCAAAATATGGCATCTGCCGCATCTTGAAGGAAAATCTATAGCACCGCCACCATAATCAAAATCAAGATAATCGGACTCTTGAACTGATTGAGCAACAGTATCAATGCGGTCGATTTGTGTTTTTGTTTGAGGCTGTTTGCGCCGTACTCGCTCAGGCTTTGTTTCGCATCTTGACGGCTTAATTCTGCGGTTTAGAGTGCGTCTGTTGAAGCACCTGAGCTTTGGGTGAGCTCGGAAGAAATTTTGACTGTAAATTAATTATTTTATACCCTATTTTTCTTCTTAGTCTTAATGTCCCGAACTAAAGAAGAACTTTAGGTAAGTTTATAATAAAGCTTGTTCCCTTGCCCTCTCCACTTTCAACCGCAAGTGTCCCTTGATGCGCCTCAGTAATATTTTTTGCTAAAAATAATCCTAATCCCCAGCCGGTTTGCTCCTGGGCAGAAATGGTTCGACGAAATTGTTGAAATAAGATGGATTGAGCGTCTAGGGCGATCGGATTGCCTTCATTATGGATAGTAAGGCTGATCTGCGTTTCAGTTTGCTGGAGTGTGAGTGTAATCGGCGTACTAGGCTCACCGTATTTCACAGCGTTAATTGCTAAATTTTCAATCACCCGCCGTATTTCTTTACGGCTGCAATAGCTCGTGATATCAGAATCACAGACCACAACAAACCGCTCTCCATACGCGAAGTTCAAATCTTCTACCACCTCTTGGACTAGCATCTCCAAATCGCATTCTTCAAATTCAATCTTTAAGCTCTGCCCTGCCCGCAGCCGACTCGCATCCAGCAGATTTTGAATCATCGAATCCAGCCGATTGATCGCACCCAGCATCCTCGCGGCCACATCCGTGTGGGTATCTCGTCGTTCCAGCCGCCGCAGCATCAGTTGAGTTCCCATTTTTACGACATTGATGGGATTTCTGAGGTCGTGAGTTAGCGTCACCATAAATAATTCTTGAATATCTCGCAGCGTTTCGGAGAATTGAGTGGCCGCGTCATTAACGGCTTGCTCAATGGAGCCGATAATAATGTCTCGATCCTGCACTTCCAAAGGTGCTTCTTCTTCTAAAACTTGAAATATTACTTGACGGAGGAGGTGATACTCGAAAATGAGTTGACTCATAGAGTAGTCAGCATACCCCGCCCGTTCATGCCCGTGCAGCTTGCCAATCCGGGTGCTTTCTACCTCGTCGGCTGTGATTCGGGCAGGTGTCCTGACAATTCTGTTTGAGAGTTGATCTACCAGTTGGTTTAAGTACAGAGGAAGGGAATTTTGCAGGGCAAGAGAATTTTGAGGCGTTGATGCACTGACTTCATCGCGCGCCCGCTTCTCCCACATCCGCATAATTTTTTCAGCATTTTGTTTAAGACGGTCAGACGCTTCGTTGGACATCGATTTTGATTTTCTGCATGAGTCCGTGTTGAGAGCTAATTATACAGCAATTTTGAGGTAAGCGAACTACACAGAAGCCGGGTTTCAGCAAGAAACTCGGCTTCTGGGGGGTAGTTTATAAAGGTGGAATCTGCGGTAATTACTGAATTAAACCGGCAATGATATTAATACTCATCGCTACAATTGCGGTATTCAAGAAAAAGCAGAGAATGCTATGGAGTCAAGCTCATCGCCTCAGCGCGAAGTCATCTGTACATCTGAAACTTGACTGGTCATGCCCATAACAAAAGAAGAGTTTGCGTAAATTTTTCAGGTAAGGTCACGGTCGATAGGATTTATTGATGTTTACCTACTTATTGAAGTTTCCACGCAATTAGAGCAACAAGCGCAATCAGACCTAATGCTCTCCGAAAGTAATTAACACCTTGAAATAATTCTTCCCAAGCCCAAGTAAACAACGAGCCAAAGGCTACTAGCTCCAACGCTAAATTAATTTCGCCTGTTGGAACAATCAGCTTTAACAAACTAGCTACAAGCCCGACAATCAGTGGTAGATTTGGCGGCTGAGCTATAACAATATTGCCTTCGCTGTCCCGGAATATGCGATCGAACAATGTACTTTCTGTATTTTCCATGAGTTTCTCCTGTAGATTTAATAAAAGGTATGAATTGAGTTCAATGGCTTACACAACTATTTCTTGATAACGAATCCGAGGCATAATTAGACCCTTCCAAAGAAAAAAGATTGATTAGCCACCACATGAGCTTAGAATTTATCTAGCTATTTTTATCACATCACTTTTCTGATTATCATTAAGTTTTAGATGTTTTTTATAGTAGAATTTAAAAATTTAAATATCCTCTATCGATGGGAACAGTTTTGATTGAAAGGAAATCTATAATTGGACAGATATAAGTTAATTGTGAACAGCAATATGCTTTTTTAAAAGCACATAACTGCTTTCCATTTCGAGTAATTTTTCTAGCTTGAGTTTTTCAATACTTGTTAAATCTGACATTTCACATCGATATTTAAAATTAGAAGGATATCTAACTATGAATTCTACAGAAAGTTTCTATATAACATCCCAAACAAGGATTTTTTTAAGAATTGTTCAGAATAACTTTTTCCACAGGAATATTAGACGAAAATGTTCTGTACAATACCCCCGATCGGGATGTTATACAGATTAGCTCACTGGCTATGACCTCAACTCCCCCGAAGAAACTCCTCGACTTAGCCTGATTTGACTTGTAGGGTGCGTCAGACGAATTTCTACAACGAATATCGAGGGTTTTCTGTTCCGGGGCACCCTACTAAGCTGTTCTGTATCTAAATTAGCTATTGCGAAATCGTGAAACCTTGGCAGTGCAAGCCGGAGAGGTCGCTGGGGTAGCATTGTTTAAATGCAGAACACCTTATATGTGCCAGTTGCGTAAGTCCTATTATTAAACAATCGATCGCAACAATCCACCCTCGACTCGCAAGGCGGCCCCATTAATTGCAGAAGCTAGAGGACTAGCAACAAATGCAACTAATGCAGCAACTTCAGACGTTGTAGCAAATCGCTGAATCAGTGAAGATGGACGAGTCTTGGTAAAAAATTCTTTCTCAACTTGTTCGGGTGAAATATTTTGATCCTTAGCAAGTCCCTCAATAAAAGTTTCCACTCCTTCGGAACGGGTTGGCCCTGGCAATACTGTATTAACCGTGACATGGCTGCCTGCGGTTGTTTCAGCTAAACCGCGACTCAACGCCACTTGTGCTGTCTTGGTAACGCCATAGTGAATCATTTCGGTGGGAATATTCAAGGCAGATTCGCTAGAGATGAAAATAATTCGTCCCCAATCTTTTTTTAGCATTGGCGGTAAGTAATGACGCGAGAGCCGAACACCGCTCATAACGTTTACTTCCAGAATGTTCATCCATTCCTCATCGGAGATATCTTCAAATGCTTGAGAGCCATAAATTCCCAAGTTGTTGACCAAAATGTTGACTTCTGGCACTTGTTGAAACAATAATTCAACTCCTGCTTGCGTTCCCAAATCGGCAGCAATTCCCTGAAGTTTGGCATTTGGGACACTTTGCTTCAGGCGATCGAGAGCCTCGTTTACGCGCTCTGGCGTTCTGCCATTGACAATGACAGTTGCTCCTTCCTGGGCAAGTGTCGTGGCGATCGCTAGTCCAATTCCGGCGGTTGAACCGCTGACGAGTGCAACTTTATCGGATAGTTGGAGATCCATACTTTCTTAAACCAAATAATGTATAAGCGATCTAGGGTTTCAACTTGCTCAAATTATCAAGCAAGTGCCGACTCAATTAGTCGCCACCTAATCCAATTTTACCACCATTTTACCCACATTTGTGCCTTCAAAAAGACCGATGAATGCACCCACCGCTCCCTCGATTCCTGCCACCACTGTTTCCTTGTTCTTCAGTTTGCCAGCTTGGAAATAGCCGCCCACTTCCTGTTCAAATTCACTCTGGCGATCCACCCAATCCCTCACGATTAGCCCTTTCATCGTCAACCGTTTGGTAATCATATTAAATAGATTGGAAGGGCCGGGCTGGGGCTTTTCCTCGTTGTAACCGGAGATGCCGCCACAAGCGATAATTCGGCCGTGCACGCGCAACGCCAAGAGCGCCGCTTCGAGGGTTTCGCCTCCTACGTTATCGAAATAAACATCTATTCCGTCCGGTGCTGCCCGGTTGAGTTGTTCGAGGACGGGGCCTACCTTGTAATCGAAGGCGCGATCGAATCCGCATTCTTCCAGCAGAAACTTGACCTTCGACCCTGAACCGGCTGACCCGATGACATGGCATCCGCGCAATTTCGCTAGTTGTCCGGCGACATTTCCCACCGCACCTGCTGCTCCCGAAACAAAAATAACATCGCCAGCTTTGACCTCTACCAAATTCAACCCAACCCAAGCTGTCATGCCCGTCATGCCGAGGGCACCCAGGTAAACTGAGAGCGGTTGAATCTCGCGGTTGACCTGATGCAAATCTTTTGGTGCAGCTATAAAGTATTCTCGCCAGCCATACTGGGAAGTGACAACATCACCCGGCTTTAATTCCTGGGCGCGCGACTCGATGACTTCGCCGACTGCACCGCCTTCTAGCGCTTTACCTAACTTGAACGGGGGGACATAGGATTTCCCCTCATTCATGCGACCGCGCATATATGGATCTACCGAAATGTAGAGATTGCGAACGAGCACCTGCCCCTCTTGAAGTGGCTTTAGTTCTGTTTGGGCGATCGTAAAATTATCGGCGGTGGGCATCCCCTTGGGGCGGGAGACTAGCTGAATTTCGCGGCTGATTGTATTTGTCATAATTTTCTGCTTATTGATTAGGCTTTCAGAACTCGCTCGATTTGAGTTTTATCTGTTGTTTTTAACATTTACTACAGGCATGGATGCCAAAGATTAGATTTATTTAAGTTCTATTCCTCTGGTTTACTTAATAAAAAAGGCAACGAAAAAGATTGAGATTGCTGCGGCCAGGGCGTGTTTTTAACGCGGAGATCCCCCCTAACCCCCCTTAAGAAGGCTACCGTGTACACACAAGTTGATTCTGAGCTAGTTTCCATCCCAAAAAGATGGATTCAAACTGTCGGAGTCCATGAACAAGGGTAGGCATTCCAGGAGGTGTCTGAGAACTATAACCAGACCAACCCCCAAGTCGAGCAATCAGCCAAGTAGCCCAAGGTAAGGAGGCGGGAGGATAGGGGTTTTGCAATTTTTTCGTGCGCCCTTGAAGAGATGGTTCAATCACAGACAAGCATTGCTGTTGAGAATCAGAGAAAGTCAGGGAAACTGGTAAGTCGGCACGATCGCGCCCTTCAACCATTTGTAGGGTTCGCACGGCAACGCCTAATGCCAAGACAGTGAGACGTTGAATGGCAGCTACGGACTCTAGCTGTGTAGCTTCAAGATTTAATCCTGCTTGTTTCAATGTGGCAAAAAGTTGTTCAATGCGCCATCGCCATCGATACCATTCGATAACTTGTAGTGCTTGTTCTAAACAAACCACCCTGTGAGTTGTGAGTAATCGCCAATGAATCGCTTCTTGCCCTGCCGGAGGATTAACTTCTATAGCTTCGACTGCGTAAAGAGTGATACTGGGTGGATAATCTTGTGCCTTCAATTGATCGGGACGCCGAATCTTAACACTAACACAGCGAATAATGAGCAATGCTTCTCTCGCCGTCCGACCAATGCGTGGGTCTGCTGGTACATCAATTGTATAAGCCCCTTCACAGGGCTGTTCTGTTAAATAGGTATAAAGCGATTGAGATTGTCCTAATAACCGACGGTCTTGACGAACGCGCACCAATACGTGATTATGTTGGTCGGGAACGGTCGCCCATTCCTCATATAAGTCACTTTCGCGGTCACCAATGTGAGTGACCATCTTGGCACCACCCTTAGTTAAACACCGTTGACTGCGCTCGGCGGATGCCAACCATTTGTATGATTCTTTCTGCTCTATTGGCAGATTTTGATAATTGCGTTCATGCTTATTCTTATGATCTAAACCTCTACTCCACAGTTGCACCGTGCTTAACCCTAATGGAAAGCCATTTTCAGCATCCAAAACTAATGTAGGATGTATATAAAAACCCACATCTGTATTGTTGCCAACCACCCCTAATTGTTCGGGTTTTAGTCGGCCTGCGTGGGACTGCAAATTGATTTCACTGCTATCACTGACGGCTAATACGTGCCGTCCTTCTATATTTTTTTGGCAATGCCCCGATAGGCTTTGCACTAATTCCGATACGGTCACGTTTTCATTCTCCAAAAAACGATAGTATCCTACTTGTTCAGCTCGATTTCGGCTGATTTGACGAATATTTACCGATTGATGCTGGTTGATTGCTTCATATAATGCCGCCCCCTTTTTACCAGCCTTGGGTCTCCAAAGGCTGTTCCTTCGAGGAGCGAGGCGTGAATCAGTATGGGATTGTCCACGGTTTATACCTCTCTCACAACATGAGCCTAGTTTACTTTGACTTGTGTGTACACGGTAGCCTTAAGAAGGGGGGAACCGGAAGCGCTCAAAGTCCCCCTTCTTAAGGGGGATTTAGGGGGATCGAGACTGGGCTAAAAGCGAGATCGATCGGGAATTTCAGGCGATTGTGGACACCAATGACCCCCCGTGCCGACCCTCTCCATCCACTTGGCGAGTTGACCAAATCCTAACGATTGACGCTGCTCATATCGGGGTAGCGATCGCCCGCCGCAATTCCTAATGGCAGCGCTTTCCCGAGCTGGTCTAGTTCTTCTTGAGTGAGCGTTACAGCAGTCGCCGCAATGTTTTCTTCTAAATAGGTGCGGCGTTTGGTGCCTGGAATTGGCACAATGTCTTCGCCCTGGGCTAAGACCCATGCCAGCGCCAACTGTCCAGCTTTGATGCCCTTAGCTGCGGCTATCTGCTCAATCTGCTCGACTAGATCCAGATTTTGCTGGAGATTATCGTCTTGAAAGCGAGGATATCGTTGTGCGCGATAGTCTCCCTCAGATAACGTGTCGAGGCTCTTGATTTTGCCTGTGAGAAACCCGCGCCCCAGAGGGCTATAAGGCACAAACCCAATCCCTAGCTCTCGGCAGGTGGGCAAAATCTCGGATTCTGGCTCCCGGCTCCACAGCGAATATTCAGTCTGGAGTGCCGAAATAGGATGTACTGCATGGGCACGGCGGATGGTGGCGCTCGCGGCTTCGGAAAGACCGAGGTAGCGAACTTTCCCGGCTTGGACGAGCTGCGCCATTGCACCTACGGTTTCTTCGATGGGAGTGTTTGGATCGACTCGGTGCTGATAGTAAAGATCGATCGTATCTACGCCCAGACGCTTGAGACTGGCATCACAGGCAGAGCGGACATATTCGGGTTTGCCATTCACGCCTAGAAAGCTGCCGTCGCTACCGCGTACACTGCCAAACTTGGTGGCGATGATGACTCGATCTCGACAGTCTTTAATTGCTTTGCCGACCAACTCCTCATTGTGGCCGAGACCATACATATCAGCCGTGTCGAGGAACGTCACGCCTAGCTCTAAGGCGCGATGAATGGTGGCGATCGCTTCTGACTCATCGGCTATGCCGTAGAACTCGGACATACCCATACAGCCCAGTCCTAACTCTGAGACTACTAATCCTTGATTGCCCAGTTTTCGCTGTTTCATGATGTTTTCCTATTAGTCTAAAGTTCTTGACGTGTCGGACGGATGATGATTTCATTCACATCAAAATCACCAGGCTGCTCAATGGCATCTGCATCAATGGCGATCGCATAAAGAGCATTCATTCCCGCTGCTGTATCTTTATCGCTAATCGCGGTATTCAACTAAGTGGGTGATTGAGTGTGGGGCTTGAAACATTGGGTACTGAAATAAACTAAAATCAGCATTATTCAACCAGCTCAACTTGCTTGTAGCTGGATCAATGTTTGTGTCCCAGCAGCGTCACTAATCCGAACCGCCATCATCACGCCGTTTGAGTCCTGTCCCGTTAAAACTTCAGTTGGTGAATCGATCGTGTGAGCATAAGTCACCACATCTTTACCCACTTCAATCACCAAATCATCTCCCTTTCCAGGGCGATCGTAAACCATAGCCATCAATGGTGCGTCCTTAATCAGTTCTGCATGACCGAGTTCTGAATTAATGGTTTCGATGGAAATAAGCCGCCCGCGATTACCATCTGAAAACTGATCGAAAAATTCACCCCATCGCTCCTGCGGCACAGATTTGTTGATGTCAATTTTGTTCGTCATATCATTCCTTGTGAAAAAATAGTAAAAAGAATCAAAGCAATGGATTAATTATTGTGAAGCCTCGACCTAGGAGAATCGGGTTTCCCTCAACATTCTAAACGTTTGAGGTATCTCGGTTCTTAACGACTGCTGACTCCATCAGTCGTGCGCCCGCTCATTTCAGTCTCGTGGATGCGGTAGATTGCGATCGCTTCTGAACGTCCCTGAGCATCAGTCCAGGTTCGATTGATCGCAGGTGACAGCGTGGGATTGCGGTCTTTGATCAGGTGCATTACCCGATCGATATCTTCCTGCTCAGTCAGGCGCGAGGCTCGACCATTGACGATCGCGCTGCGCCAATGAAGCGGCTCGCGTATTTCTTCAACCTGCAAACAAATTTCTGGATTTGCATCAAGATCGTGAGTCTTCATGCCGATCGTTGTAAACAGGTAAATGTCCTCTTCTTCGAGATAATAGTTCATTGGTATCACGTAGGGCTTGCCTTCGTGTATGCAGCCCAGATGACCGTATCCTACTTTGTGTAGGAGTTCGTGTATTTCTTTTTGCCCCATTTCATCAATATCTAACATTACTATTCTCTAAAAAATTCAGTTGATTGGTAGTATTGAACAGAAATAATCCCAGCTTTACATCTGTCGTTGGATGGAGTCGAGCTGTGAAAGTTAATGAGCAGAGTCAATAGCCTGTTGAGAAAGCGATCGCCTCACAAATCTTCTGCCCGCTTAATTGATGCTTTTTTACCCGCAGCTACGCTAGCAACAACCAAACAGGCCGTGGCTAGGGCGATCGGCTCCAAAGTCTCACCAAGCAGAATTGCCGAAGCCAGGAGCGTCAAAAAAGGTTGCAATAACTGAATTTGGCCTACCCGGGCAACTCCACCAATTGCCATACCGTGATACCAGGCAAAAAATGCGATAAATTGACTGAAAATACTCACATACGCAAAACCGAACCAGGCTATCGGTGATGCTGTCAACCCTTGTTTTAAGACCACAAATATTGTTGGCAAAACCTCGAAAGGAGCGATAATTACCAATGCCCAACTAATAACTTGCCATCCACCTAAAATCTTAGCTAATTGCCCACCTTCAGCATAGGCAAAAGCAGCAGCAATTACAGATCCAAACAAAGCTAAATCGGCGAGCTGAAGGTTTCCAGCACCACTAATAATACCAAAACCGACAACAGTTGCACTACCGACAATGCTAGCCATCCAAAAAGTGACATCAGGGCGATCGCCAGCTCGCCAAACTCCCGCTATCGCTGTTGCTAAAGGCAACAATCCCAACACCACAGCACCGTGGGCGGCAGGTACTTGCTGCATAGCCCAAGCCGATAGTACCGGAAATCCCAAAACAGCTCCCAATCCGACAACTAATAAACTCCGAAATTGCTGTTTTGAGGGAATGGGTTGATGCGTTATCCGCAGAGTAAATGCTGCTAGTATAGCTGCTACTAATCCGCGTCCCAAGCCTACAAAAAGCGGGTCTAAATCGAGCGCAGCGGCTCTGGTTGCCGGTAGTGTCAAGCTGAATCCAACAACGCCCAAGAAACCGTAAATTAAGCCAATATTTTCCGAACTTAAGTGAATATTTTTCCAGTAGGATTTCATTGAATCTCCCATAAAGTCTTGTGTAAAAGTGAAGCTGACCGCGAAGCTGATTATAATATTTAGGATATTTGTGGCTGACCTTAGTTACGATGTGGACAATTGCAGAAAAGATTGAATAAAAATGGACGTAACAAACTTCTTGCAGATGTTCGAGCGAACACCGATCGCCTTACACCAAGACTATTTATGTAGTGTTCTCCGCACGGCGATAGAAATTATACGGTCTGACTCTGGGATTAACTTGGCTGGAAGTCGTTATGGCGGATCGCCTGATTTGCCAGAAGGGTTCGAGTGGCCAACTCACCACTTAGGACTTTACCGTTTCCTCGGTCAGTTTAACTTTGCAGAAATTCCACAAGTTAATACTAATTTGCCTGAGCGCGGACTATTGAGTCTTTTCGTCGCTGATGACCCTGATGGTGAAAGCGATCTTTTTTGGGGAGATCCGGGCTATATTCATGCAGAATTCTTTAGTGACATCACAAAACTTGTTCCTACTATACCGCCTGATGCGGTTGCCAGAGGCTCTAGGTGCACCATCACATTTAGACAGACATTCGATCTTCCCTTTGACGAATATCAAGTTGACGAGTGGCCATTTCAGACAGATGAGCTATGTGCATCTTATGGCGAGCTTCGGAATGCTTTACACCAGAGTGATGATTATCTTCTCGGATATCCATCGCATTGTAGCCTTGCATACGATCCAACTCCGGGATCAGAGTGGATTTCGCTATTTACAGGTCATTCGGATGACGAATTAGACTGGCATTGGCACGATGGTGATAAGCTCATGATCTTTATCGAGATTGAACGACTCAAAAAACACGACTTTTCAAATCTAAGATCGGACGCTGGTTAATAGCCAGTAATCTGTATTCTCTGCGTTCTCTACGGTATATAAAAAAATACTCATGTTGAAACTTTACGAATATTCGCTCTCTGGGATTTGCTACAAAGTGGTTATTTTTTGAGCAGTACAGTCACGAACTTTTTATTGCTACTTCTCGTTTTTGGTATTTGATATCGTTTCCGGTTGCATCGGAATGATACTGAGGACACGGCAGTGCCGTGTCCCTACAATTAATTGGGGTAGGGACACGGCACTGCCGTGTCCTGACTCTGGGTAATATTAATTCCGATGCTACCGGAGTTGATATGACGGGGAAAGCACAAGAATATCGGGAAGCAATTAAACAAAAACAAGCACCGGGTTATGGTGCTTTGGGGGTGATGGAACAGTATTTAGCAAACCATGCTTTTTTTACAGGCGATCGCTATACTATTGCTGACATCGGTTTATTTGTTTACACTCACTTTGCGCGCGAAAGCGGATTTGATTTAACCAAATTTCCAGCAATTTAAAATTGGACAAATCGAGTAAAAGTTCGACCTCGATATATCAAAATAGCACAATTAAATTAAATTAAAATGAGGCTAAATATAGTATACGTCTATAACATTACCGCCACATTTCTTAGTTGTCTAAAATAATCAGTGCTGCGCCTTGACGACTAAAATTTTACGCGGCTGTAAAACACTCGTTAAGCGTATTGCTGGGTCGAAAGAAAACTTTATCGAGATTGAGTTAATGTGGCTGCTCTTCATCTGTTTCAACAATGGTTCGTTTCGTGGCAAAGCCTTTGACAATTATGCCTCGAATCAGTGATACTTCGGCATCCAGGCTTTCGGCGTGGTCTTCGTATTTTGCTGCCGCACTTTGTAAATTGTAATTTCTCATTCGCTCAGACATTTGACGCAAAAACATCACCTTGTCCTCCATTATTCGAGTTGCCGACCATAACGCGTTCTCCAAACTCTGAGTTTGCTCTGCCAGAAATGTATCAGCCGTAAACGAGTGCCCCGTGTGACAGCGAAACCGCAGCGGCTCTGATTTGTCAATTTGCCAGATGCTGCCGTTGCATTCAGGGCAGGTGTAAGTTGTCCGAGTCCCGATCGCTTCTACATTATCTAAAAGCTCCTTAGTATTCATTTGCTGTTCAGCAATGTTAGATTCAATTTCGATCTCTTCGGTCATGGGGTAGGCCTCTTGCTCGGCGGCAGGTTGCTTTGATAACTCCACTAGCAGGTCTGGGATCTCTGCCAGTGGCAGGCAGCGATCGACCTTCACGTATCGCAAGGCAC
Organism: Microcoleus sp. Pol7_A1; assembly: GCF_036701085.1. NCBI lineage: Bacteria > Bacillati > Cyanobacteriota > Cyanophyceae > Oscillatoriales > Microcoleaceae > Microcoleus > Microcoleus sp. Pol7_A1. Next base: position 697 of record NZ_JAUBQD010000053.1, on the reverse strand, counting down.
TCGTTGGCATACTGGGGTATTCTGCTTCTTTTGGATCTTGGACGATCGTCACTCCGCCCCGTTTCTTGACTGCCTGTAATCCCACCGTGCCATCATCCAGATAACCAGTGAGTACCACACCCACCACCCTTGAACCATAAGCACGAGCCGCTGAACGAAATAACGTATCGATGGCGGGCCGAAATCTATTTTCTTTAGGCCCGTGCACCACGCGGATTGACCCTTGTTGATTGAGCAACAGGTGATTATCGGGCGGCGCGACGTAGATTCGCCCTTTTTGAATAGCCTCTCCGTCGGACGGGTGAGATGCCGGCAGAGAGCCTAGATCTGTCAGAATTTGGGGAAGAATACTGGGCTTATCGGCTGCGAGGTGCTTAACAATAAAGATGGCAGCATCTATGTCACTAGGCAGATTACCCAAGATCGCGCCCAGTGCTTTGAGTCCGCCTGCCGAAGCTCCAATAACGATAATGTCGTGTCCAGGCATAAATTCCTTTTTTTAGTGACTGAAACCAGCCCAACGTTATGTATGTTTTTTGAATTTTTTAGCACAGCTTGGCTGATGTTTAGCAGCAGTGACAAAAGGGTCGTCAATGCTAAAACCTGCATTCGACAGTGCTTTTAGGAATGAAAATTTAATAACATTAGCGTCTGCTAAATAGTCGGAACTGCACGATAATTCCATTTTGGTAGATAT
>NZ_JAUBQD010000145.1:0-2351 GCF_036701085.1 Microcoleus sp. Pol7_A1 | reverse complement strand
TTTAGTAATCTTGACGAACTCCGCATAAAAGTCCAGGAAATTTTGGCATCTTTCACCGAGCGTATCATTGGTTTTCTCACCGGATGGTCTTGGATTTTACATTCTTTATCTCTATCACATCTTTAAAAAAATGGTATGAGGCTGCGTTAATCGTCATTCTGGATGACATTCACTGGATCGATGAAGCTTCATCGGCATTGCTGCACTACGCCATCCGCTTGTTGAGTCATAAGCCGATTTTATTCGCCTGCACCGGGCGTTCCAGGGAACTAGAGGAGAATGCGGGCATCTCGCGGGTGGTGCAGGCTCTCAGACGAGAACGACGCCTGCTAACGCTGGAATTGCATCCTTTGGATCGACAACAAACGGCTGAACTCATTCGCAGTGTTCCAACGCTCGATCGGACAAATTTGTCTTTAGAAGTTGTGAATCGTGTATTTATTGAGAGTGGGGGAAATCCCCTGTTTGCGCTGGAGGTTGCCCGCGCCCTGGGCCAAGATCATTCCACTCACGGACACGATTTGGAAGCTTTGATCGCCGATCGCTTGCAACAATTGGATCGCGCTGCTCGCGAATTTTTGCCTTGGGCCGCAGCATTGGGGCGGAGCTTCAAACCGACAGCGGTGGCTCATGTGGCAGATTATCCCTTGCCCAAATTGCTCGCCGCGATCGAACAGCTCGAACAACAAACCATTATCCGTCCCAGCGCCTCTGTCGGTGACGAAATGGGCTATGACTTTGCTCACGATATTGTGCCTCAGGCTGTCTACCGGCAGTTGTCACAACCGCGTCGCCATTTGATCCATTTGCAAATTGCCCATAAGTTGAATCAACTCTCCAAACCAGACAGCGCTTGGGCTGGCTATATTGCCCGTCACGCAGCCATCGGGGGCGATCGAGAATTAGCAGCGTCTAGCGCCTTTTGTGCCGCCGAACGCTGCCTGAAATTGTTTGCCTACGCGGAAGCATCAGAATTAGCTCAGCTTGGGATCGAGCAGTGTCAAGGACTTGACGATCGCACTCGGATTGAATTGCATTCAAAATTGCTGCGGGTTAGCGCGATCGCAGGCGTTACGGGCGATCGAGTTTCTCAACTCGACAGCGATGTGCACCGCTTAATCGATGAAGCAAATGCTCTCGGTTTAGAAGAAGCAGAAGCCACGGGACTTGAGGCCTTGGTGATCCTGCATTTCGATCGCAGCAACTTCGCTAACGTTCATCAACACTCGCTGCGGGCAGCAGAGGTAAGTCGGGCATCCAGTCCAGTTACTGCCGTGCGATTGCTGGTATATAGCGGGTCTTGTTTGGCTGAAATTGGACGGGAAATGACGCGGGCAGAAGCTTTGTTGCTGGAGGCACAGTCCCTGGCGGGGAGAGTTGGCGCTACAAACATCGAAATTCCCCAAGGGTTGGGTGCCGTACACCGCCATCACGGGAACTATGCCCAAGCGCGAATTTTGTTGCAACAGGCGTGGCGATTGGCTGCGGCCCAGCAGGATCGCTGGTGCGAGTGTTATAACCTCAGCTATTTGGCGATGACGGAACTGGAAGCGGGCGATCCGGCGGCGGCCTTGCCTTATTGTCAGGAAATGGCGCTCGTCGGAGCCAAAATCAAAGGCGAAGGCAGTGAAGGTGCGATCGCCCAGGCACTTTTAGCTTTAGCGAACTATCAGCTTCAGCAAACTGGAGCCGATGCTGCTTTGGAGCGGGCGATCGCGACTTTGCAACAGGTGGATGCCAAACGGATGCTGTCTTACGTGCTGATTGGGGCCGCTCAAGTGGATTTAGAGTGCGATCGACCTCTTTTGGCAACAGCCCGCGCCGAAGCTGCTTTAGAAGCTGCTCAGACGGTCGATCATCCCAGCGAGATTGCTCTGGCTTGGGCGATTTTGATTCAGGGTGCTTTAGGTTTGGGCGATCGAGAAGGCGCGACTGCGCGGTTTGAATCGCTGCGCGATCGCATCGATCGCACCGCGCTGAGTTTCCGCGCCCGCACTGCTGTCGATCGGGCGATCGAACAGATTTAGTCATTAGTCATTAGTCATTAGTCATTAGTTATTAGTCATTAGTCATTAGTTATTAGTCATCAGTCATTAGTCATTGGTGATTGGTTATTAGAACAAACAAATAACAAATAACCAACAGTGAACAGCCAACAGTCAACAGTCAACAGTCATTACTAATTAAGAGGAATTAATTATGTTTCTCATCAAAGTTGAAACAACGACCGATCGACCCATAACCGCAGAAATGTTAGCTGATCTGCGAGTTTTGGATGGGAGCGTGTCACTTTTGCGATGAGTATTTATACTCAAACATTTCTTCGCTTACCAATTAAGCCATTTAAGTAA
>NZ_JAUBQD010000052.1:0-54223 GCF_036701085.1 Microcoleus sp. Pol7_A1 | reverse complement strand
CCGAAACATAAACCTATTCATATTCACTCATTTATTTATTATACATCGCTGATGTTATTAAATTTTCATTCCTTAGTTCTAAATATTTTTGCTCACAGGCATAACTCTCTAATCTAAGTTACAGTACGAACTACTATAGATAGACTCTGGCAATTTTACTGTAATGCGCCACAGCCCACCTTAACCTATAGTTAACATAAAAAACGATTTATTGCGTCAGTCCTATTTATGAATTGCTAAGAGCTACATTTTGCCCGATCTCACTCGATCGCCTCGCAGCATCTGCCACCTTCAAAGCGTACAAACTACTGGCATTATTCACGTACAAAGGCGTACCGTTTGACAAATATTCCAACACCATCTCGGTGTCTTTGGCAAACAAGCCGCGCCGCGTTCCTACTTTGATGCTGTGCCGATTTTCTCCCTGAATTAATTGACCGGATTCAGGAGTAAAAACCAGCGTTCCTGCTTCTCCGTAGATGGTAAAAACGTTTTCAGACTGCCAAAAAGTCTCTCCTTTTCCGTAAACAGCTTCAGCTACAAGGCCGTTGGCAAAGCGCAACTGTGCGTTGCACAAACAAGCTTTGTAGAAATCCGCCTGAGTGTCCCAAAATTGAGCTTGACAGTTAACGCTTGCCACTTCCCCGAACAAATCAGTAAATCGGTGCAGTCGCGAAATTGCACCGACTAAGGGAAACCCAAATAGGGAGTGTTGAAAAGTCCAGCGCTCAGGTACGGAACGTTGAGGAGCAATAGTAATGTAGCGGGCGTAAAAAACTTTACCGATTAAGGGCAAAGATTCTTTGATTGCTTGGTGCAAACCGCCTAACAGTTCGATGTGTTCGATGTGGAGGAGTTTTTGCTTTTGGGCGGCAAGTTCGATCGCCCTTTCTGCTTCAGATACGTCTAAAGATAGAGGATATTCCACCACAACGTGCTTGTCATTTTCTAAGGCCGCCAGGACGATCGCCCCGTGATCCCGATTCACCGTACAGACAATTACCAAATCTAAATCATCTCTTTCTACCAGCTTGCGCCAAGAAACCGCAGCTTCTGCCCCGAATCCCTGACAAAATGCTGCGGTTTTATCCGGGGTGCGGCCCGCAACTGCTACTAAGTTCGATCGCCCGTCAGCTTGAACAGTCTCCGCCCTCAACTTAGCCGCAAAACCAGTACCCACAATCCCCACGCGAATTGGAGAATTAACCGAAAAACTAGAGCGAGTATCAATATTAGTCATAGAATTTTAGATTTGACATTTTTAGATAGTTACAGACTTGCGGTGCAGGGGTTTAGGGTTCCACCGCCCAGATTTTAAGCTGTGGTTGTGGTGCGATTTATGCGATCGAGCCTTCAACACCCAAGTCTAGATGCGATCTAACTATACATTTCACCGGCAGCAGGGACTTGCCTGGGAGCCAGTCTTGCTGAAACTCGATCGACACACCCATACCAACAACCCGGTTTTTGTGCTGTAGGGCTCAAAACAGGATTTTTCCTAGAAACCGGATTATTTAGCGCAAGTCTTGCGGCAACAGTATCACAAGGCTGAACCCAACATAGGTATAAGTAATCAAGATGAAATTAGAAAAAGTTATAACTAATCCCATTCAAATTTTTGGTAAAGGAGTGTTGCAACCTTGCTTCTTTCCCCTACTATCATAGAGGGAACGAACCTAAGACCTAACCTCAAAGCTAATAGAGCCTTGAAGGTTGCATTAGGAAAAATTATCAATCTTGTTGAATTTTTGAGAGGATTTAGTGCATGGCAACTTACAAAGTTACCCTCGTCAGCGAAGCCGAAGGAATTAACCAGACCATTGACGTTGATGACGATACTTACATTCTTGATGCTGCAGAAGAAGCAGGACTAGACCTCCCCTACTCTTGTCGCGCTGGTGCTTGCTCCACCTGCGCCGGCAAAATCACAGCAGGCGAAGTTGACCAATCCGACCAATCTTTCTTAGATGACGACCAAATCGAGGCTGGATTTGTCCTCACCTGCGTCGCTTATCCGAAGTCTGACTGTACGATCGAAACTCACCAAGAAGAATCGCTCTACTAAGAAAGGACGCTCCGCGCGATACCCTAAGAAACCCGGTTTCTCGTTTCCAGAATTAAGCTGAAATACGGCAATTATGTTAAGAAACCGGGTTTCTGCGTCTAAGACTGAAACAAAGCCGCCAGCAGTCTGTCGCTCTCAGCTATGAATTCCTAGCTGTTTGAGCAGATAGCTGACCAAATAATTTTAGATTTTAGATGGCCGATTTTAGATTAACGGTGAAACCGATCTAGAATCCAAACTCTAAAATCTAAAACTTTTACGACTGATATTTAGTCCGCGAAGGCGGACTTTGTTTGTGTAGTGGCGATGATTTAAATCGCCGACTTTAGGCTGAGTCCGATCGACTATTCGCGCCAAAATGTAATGTTATCCCCCAGAGGCACAACTTGAGCCCCGGGAAAATAAAAGCCCAGAATTTGAGATCCGTTCCAGCCCAAATTAGCCAAATTGTAAGAACCAGTCTGACTCATTCCCACCCCGTGTCCGAAACCGCCTCCGACAAAAGCATAACCGTTGAGGGTTTTGTCTGGATTGTAAATTGGTTCTAGGTAAAAAAGCGTGCTGATCGGCGGGTAAAAAGCATTGCGAATCTCGTCTTTGTCGATATCGATGGGGCCCAAGTCAGTTTGAACCTTCATCTTCAAAACTCGACCAGCGGGCGACCTTTCCACCACTTCCACCTGAGTGACAGTTTTAAAATTAGCCAGCGGGTGCTGTTTCTTCTGAAGATACTGTTTGAGAAATCCACCAATCGCCGTCAAAGAAGCTGGTTCGCGCCACCGAAAAGTGTCTTCTTTTTCCTCATTAAACCCTTTTTCCAAACTGATAAAGCGGCGGAAGTTGTTTTCGTCAGACAAACTCTGCTTGGACAAATCCCAAACATTATTAGGGGAATCGACGATCGATCGCAAATACGGACGTTCCGCGCCCTGCCACACATCGTTAAAAGAGGCTGTCACGCCGCCGCTAGACGCGGAATAGAGCGCGTCTACTAGCTGATTTTGATAAGTTAGCACCAAACCGCTCGTTTGGGCGATCGCCTTATCGCTTTGCGGGTAAACCTCGGTCAAACCTTGATAAACTTGGCAGTTAACATCAGCGCACAACTCATAATTATCCACAGCAAACCGGCGCAAATTTCTCAGGGCGTAGGTTCTGGCCAAAATAGTTTGAGCGACAATCGCAGCGTAAGGCGAAAAAGCCCCAATTTCGTGAGGAACAACACCCCGCAAATAAGTTTCCGTCAGCACTTCATTCACCAAAGTATAAGTGCCGTAAGCATTTTTTTGCAGGCGCAAATTGCCACCGTAACGGCGAGTTTGTTGAATAGGTTTTTCGGGTTCAGTAGCTGTCGCTTCTTGGGTGGTTTGTTCCAATACCTCAATAACATTTTTCCCGGCCGCCACATCCAACTCATTGCGGTTGAAACGAAAGCCGTTTAAAACCCAAAATGCCTGGGGTATTTGTTTTAAAACTTTGGAATCCAAAAAAGCTGTTTTGTTGCCTCGATCTTGCAAACTTTGCAACAGCCAGCGCCGCACCAAAGGAGAGTTATAAACATCTCTTTTTGCCCAAACTTGCCAGCGCAAAGGTTGAGCAATTTCTACTTCTATTCCCTGGGCGCGCCACTGATTGGCGCTATCTTCCGCACTCTCAAAACTGCGGTGAGAACTTAGTACCACTCGTTCTTCTACTAAGGGCGTTTCCAGCGGTTTCGGGGCTATTTCTAACTTGACGCTAGCAGCAGTTTTGGTTTCTATGCCTTGAGGAGTTTTGTAACGCAAAGTTAAGCTGTCGCCCGGTAATGCTTTCAGCGTTAGTTTGTCGGTTGCTTTGGTGCCAAACCGCTGCACCACGCCAATTTTGATGGGTCTATTTTGGGGAGTTTGGGCGTATCCCGCAGCGCTGAAAAGAGGCAACAGGCACAATGCGGTGAAAACAGTCCTAGAAATGCAGCTAAACCATTTGTAATTGGGAGTTGGAGGTGCTTGAGCGAACACGGTTATCTGTCTCGCGATAGTTGAAATTGGGGGATTTTTGATTGTACGTTAGCACATTTGGCCGCTGCTATAGGGGAATTGCGGAAGATAAGCTGGTTTAATTGCCAGAATTCTGTTAAGTCAGGACTTACGCCAGACCAAAGAAACCGGGTTTTTTACCGAATCTGCGGGCTGCAACGAACTATTTTCGTAAAAAACCAGGTTTCTGGGCTCCATGCGGTAAATCTGTCATTGCGGGTGAAATGCAGGAATCGCAATTTTTGCGATCGCTTTACATTCTGTTACACGGTCAGGTTTATTTGCACCTACCGACTGATTGGCTAATCATTTTTTCTGAGCACTAATCTCATCGCAGAGGTGTTTCTCGCTTTCATCAGCATTATTCTGCAAATAGTCGTGCAGCCAATCGCAGCCTTGCACCAGCATTTCATCTAAACTTCTGATTTGCCACAACCGGGCTGTTTTGTCCCATGATGCCGTAGCGATGTATTTGCCGTCGAGACTAAAACTGACACTCCATACCCTATCTTGATGTCCTTTTAACCGATTTTGTTCTCGGATGTTTTCGAGAATCTGGTTGAGGGCAATTTGGGGAGTAGATATCGGGTAATCAGCAAAAGAACGAACTTCCTTGACTGTGGCTTTAAGTTTTTTTCCAATCTTCACGGCTGAGATTAAAGCATCTATGATTATTACCCAACTCAGATAGTTTCAAAACATCACTTGCCGATCGCTCTAATTGGGTCAGTTTCTGTGCCTGATCCACTTGCTGCTACGCTACTCCCATTATAAGGAGAACCCTAAATAAGGTAATGCTAAGTATCGTTGCTAAAAAAATAATAGTCAGCCAAGCAAATAGCTCTTTTAGCTTTGCTTCTGCTTTGGCAAATAGCTCTTGTCGCTCTGCTTCTGCTTGTGCTGACGACTCTTGTAATTGCTCTATTAGTTCTTTTGCTGCCAGATTGAGAGCTATAACATCCTCAAAATTTTCCCTTATTTCTAGTAACATCGCACTTCTTTCCAATTTGCGGACAAAAGGCACTAAATAATCGTGAACAAGTTGGTAGCGTTTCGGAGTTCCCGGCACTTCTAATACCAATCCCGATTTAACTATCATCTCTAAAACTAACTCTAATTCTACTAACTCTATTCGTCGTAAATCTGCTGCTAGTTCAGCCAAAGTTTTCTGAGGACGAGTTTCGTTTTCATCCGTCAGCAAGTACAACACAAGTTCGGCAATATCTTTATTTTCCTGCCCGCAGTCGGCGATAACTTCTGCTAAAAAGTCCTCAACCAGTTTGACCTTAGCCTGATTGCCAAGCTGCTGATATTCAGTCAGTCGAGTAATCTGCCGTTTTTCCAATTGCGTCCCCACAATTTGCAACTCAATCGGCCGCACTTCCCGCACTTCACCTGCTAAATCTTCTACCAGTGCGTTTACCAAATCTTCGGATAAGTCAAGTTGAGAGCGTTTTGTTAAGGTTTGGAGAACAACTTTCGCATCGGGAATCGAAAATTTACCCAAGTAATAGCAGATATTTTTATTGAGAATGTCGTTATCAATTATTGAGAAATTGCTCGCGCGATTCCATTCTAACAAGTAGAAAAGATAATCTTCCCGCAGCGACAGGATAATTTTGAGTTCACCAATCTCATTTAGACATTCAGCCAAAAAATCATAGAACTCTCTCCTGCTAGTTTGGTCTTGATAAGCAAAGAAAAATTCCTCAAACTGGTCAAAGATTAGTACCGTCAATAAATTGCGATTTTGATTCAGTCGCAACTGTTCCAGAATAGCTGCCGCTGTGTCAATAGGACTAGATAAACTCTCACCTTTTATTTTTTTGATTCCCAAGCTCAAACACTGCCCGCAATCTTTCGCCCAATCATGATAAGACTGCAATAAAACAGGCAATACATCCCGCGCTTCAAAAGTTGTAAGTTGCAGGGCCGGAACTAACCCCGCTTGAATAATCGAACTTTTTCCTACCCCAGACTGCCCGTGAATGATTGTCAGCTTGCAAGCAGGTGTACCTATCCGTTCAATTATCCGTTTAATATCCTGCGACCGCCCGGAAGCGGCTTCAATTTCCTCAACAATTTCAGCTTTTGACAGACCGGGTTCTAAACCGATCTTAATTATTTGTTGCGGCGGCTGCAAGCGACCGGCACCGATAAAAGCTTGCAATCCATATTTGCTTTTAACTACTTGTTGTTCGAGTTTGATATCGAAGGCTTTTAAATATTCGCCTTGCTCAAAATACAGAGTTCTCAACTCTTCTAAAATCCTCATATAAAGCTGCACATCATCTTGAGGCTGGGTAATTACTTTCGCTTGTGTTAAAGATTTTATAATCTCAAGAGGAGAAAATACTGACTGACTCCCCCCCTTAGCAAGGGCGGGCTGGGGGGGGTTAACTGTCGAACACGGGATAAGATTTCGCTGCCCTTTTGCCAAAAGTAGCAAATACAAACCAGTCTCTTTTTTATCGATTCCTGCTTGTTCCAAAACAGACAATGCTAATTTAGCCGATTCGCAAGCTTTTTCCCACTGAGATTGTTGCAGCGCCACCTCAGCAAAAAAGCCGTAATCTTCAGCTACTTGACTCGGAGTGCCGTAAATTTTGTGGATTTTTAAGGCTTTTTTAGCTAAACTTTGCAACTCTTCCCAAGCTGCTAAACGCCGCAGCACTTCCCCAAGTTCGCTAATACATTTCGCAGCTAAATCATGTCGCTGCACTTGCTCAAAACTCTTCAGAGATTGCTGTAAATAGTTTCTAGCTTCTTGCCAATAATCTTGATTTCCTGCCCGGTGCAATTCAGCTTTGCGGTTGTAAGCTTGACCAATTTTATGGCAGACAATTCCTTGTCTTTCTAACTGGTGATTTTGCTGCCAAAATGTCAAACTTTGCTGATAATGTTCGAGTGTTAAATCTATTTGATTTTTCTGAAATTCAACTAAACCGCGAATAAATTGCCAACTAGCTTGCAATTCCTGGCCTAATGCTGCATTTAGCAGGTCATTCTCCAGCGCCTCAATTTCCCAGTCATCTAATTTGAAATTCTCAACATCAGCAAAAGCTTGACTTGCTTGTTGTTGCAACAAATTCATCAAATCATTGGGGGGTATTGTAAACTGAATGGGAGGAGGAGCCCAAGACTTCAGATCGTTAGCCGATCGACTGAATTTAGACAGTACAGAATCCGTAACCCATAATATCAAAGGAAAAGCAAAATCTTGCTTGAATTGATCTCGCGCTCTATTAGCCCCAGCTAGCAGGTCATCAAGAGCAACCACCGATTCGATACCGAAAACTATTAAAGCTTTCGGCGGTTGCTCTTGGACGGCATTGAGAATAGTTTGATAAAGTGTTTTGCTCGCAGCTTCTAGGACTAATTCTTGATATTCCACAGTAGAGCGATCGCGCAGGTTTTGCAGCATTGCAAAACGCAAGCTAGCATAATTGCAGCGCACTAAAGTTAAAGAAAACTTTTCTTGAAAGCGGGCGATCGTCCTTACCAAAGTAGATAGCGATCGCTCATTTTCTGCTGCTATATCTTCGGCGGGATTTAAGTTTACCATAATCTCACGAATTTTTCTGCTGCCACAGCTTAAATTTGTCAGTTTCCATCAACAGCGGATTCAACGCAAACCAATTTCCTTGAGTGTCTACATATTCAAAAGCCCACAGGTTTCGCAGCAAATCTTGGTATTCTTTATCTCCATTAATGTTTTGTTCTTTCACCACCTTAAACAGTAATTCCCACTCATCATTATCGATGCCGCGAATCAGACTGTCGCGGGAACTGCGAATCACTGATTTCAACACATTTTGCGAAAGAGGAGGGTCTTCTTGCTGCAAGCAACCAAACAGCATCCCCATTAAATTTCGCAGATGACCTCCGCTGACGCGACACAATTCATCTAAAGTTTCAGGACTGTCAAAAACTTCGGTAATTAATGTAATATATTTCTCTGGCGACACATCAGGGAAAGCCCGCGACATCACCATGCGCCGCAGCAAATTCATCCCCTCAAAACATTCGCTGCCGTCTCTATTCTTTACTGGTACCATCGGCAAAACTTTCGGGTCAACTCCCCCTCCCAATCGATTTTTCAAAATTTCACTTTCATTGCCAAAAATCAATCCCAGCGGCAGGGTATAAACTAAATGGCAATTCAGTTGCCGCAACTGATCGCCCCGGTCAATAAAGATATATTCTGGCAACAGTCGCCCCGCTGCATTGGGTCGAGAAACTATCCGGTCTAAGTTGTCAACAATCACCACCAATCCTTTTTTACCCCGCTGCTTTAGCTGATTATTTGCTACATCAATAATTTCTTGATTAATCAGTTCTAACATTTTATTAGCTTGCGGTTCCATGTACTGTCTCAGTTTAGATCGCAAGTCGGGATTACTTTTGGTTTTGGCAGTAATTTTGCCAATATTTAAAGGCAGAGAAACTTCCAGATTTCCGTCTGTATTGCCCTTATATTTGCCACCAAAAAGTTCTCCTTCAGCTTCTACAGTCACAGGGATTTGTAAAAAATCCCAACTATTTTTTAAGAATTCTTTAAAGCGCTGGGGCTGCAAGGAAATTTTGCCCTCTTCCAAGCTTTGGGTGACTCGCCGTGCGATCGCTAACATGATATCCGTCAAATCGAGATCCATTTCATCGAGGTCTTGTGTTGACTCGAAGTAAACTACATGAAATCCCTCATCTGTCAACTCTTTTTCCAGTTGCGACAATTCAGTAGACTTGCCACAACCAATATGTCCGGTAAACAATTGGCAAGTCGGTTTATCTCGTCCCATAACGGTAATTGTCCGTTTGAGTGCGTTAATAACTTTTTCGCCGCGCACCTCAGCAAAATCAATGTAGTATCGCCGATCTTCGGCATTGCCCAATATCAGGGAGTGGCTGGGGTTGCAGGCGTCGCAGAATCGATCGAAATCTAGGTTCATAAAATTTTATAAATTAGTTATTGTAGTTATTGTAGGGTGGGTCAGGGCTGAATGTTTTTACTAGAGACAAAACAATTTTCCGGCTAAGCACCCTACGGTTAGTTAGCTGACCACCCATACGTCGAAGACTATTAGTGTGAACCTGGATGCTGTTTCCAATATTGGTAGGCGGCATAGGCCAAGGTGACAGCGCCGGTCACAATGGACGCTTCATCAACCTCAAATTGCGGGTGATGGAGGGGATAGTTCGGTTTGTCAGTCAGTCCCACTCCTAAGCGAAACATGGTTCCCGGTGCGTGTTCTAAGTACATCGAAAAATCTTCCGCGCCGAGGGAGGGTTCTGGTAAAATTTGGACGCGCGATCGACCTAAAGCTTCTAAAGCCGAACTTTCGACTAATTGCGTGAGTTTGGGGTCGTTTTGGACTCCGGGGACGCCGCGCTTGTAGGTGAGTTCGTACTTAGCGCCGTAAGTCCCGCAAACGCTGGAGACAATTTGTTCGATCCAAGCCGGCAGGTTTTCGTGGGTTTCCGGATGCAGCGATCGCACGGTTCCCAGCAATTTTACTCGATCGGCAATCACGTTCGGCGCTCGTCCGCCGTTAATTTGCCCGATCGTCAAAACCAGTGGCCTCAAAGGATTTTGCGTGCGGCTAATTGCCTGCTGCAAAGTGGTAATTATCTGAGAAGCAATCCAAATTGCGTCGATCGCCTCGTGGGGACGCGCACCGTGGCCGGATTCGCCCATCACAATCAATTCTATGTCATCTGCCGCCGCCGTCAGTGCCCCGTGGCGGATACCGACGCAACCGCCGGGAATGGTCGGGAAAACGTGCACTCCGAGGATGCCGTCAACATCTTGCATCGCCCCATCTTTAATCATCCATTGAGCACCTTGGGCAATCTCTTCTGCCGGCTGAAACAAGAAGCGGACGTGACCGGGCAATTTTTCTTCTAGCTGAGACAATATCATGGCTGCGCCCAAACCGACGGTGGTGTGGATGTCGTGGCCGCAGGCGTGCATGACTCCCTCGTTGCGGGAGGCAAATTCTAAGTTAGTGCGTTCTTGAATCGGCAAAGCGTCCATATCGGTGCGAATTGCCAGCCACCGGGACTCGCTGCTGTGGCCTTTGAGTTCGCCGAGCACTCCTGTTTTGCCGATTCCTTCGATCGCCCGGACTCCGCTGGATGCGAGAACTCCGGCTACGTAGGCGGCGGTTTGATATTCTTGGCCGCTGAGTTCGGGGTGGGAGTGGATGTGGCGGCGAATTTCGATTAAGCGGGGTGCTAGGGTGGCGGCTAATTCTTTGATGCGGGGAAGCATGAATTTAGTTGGGGAGTGCGGTACAAGTTGTAGTCAACTAGGTTAACGCATATGTTTGGGGGTGAACAGGGTTACAAGGCGCAAAAGTGCGATCGGGCTTTTAGATAACAATGCTATTTCGTTTGTGAATAAGATTTTTTTTCTCACCGCAGAGGGCGCAGAGGACGCAGAGAAAAGAGAGGAAAGAGAGTTAGGTTGAAACCTGGAACAAAAGTCTAGATTCTAAGTTCAAATGCTGATTTTTAGTTGACAATTTCTGGTTGTGATAGCATCGAAGAGTAAATTTATTAAAATTATTTCCTATGATTAGCTTTGGATTCTGGAATGTAATTATTCTAATTACAGTCGCTTTGCTTCTCAAATTTAATTGGCGGTTAGATAGCGAAAAAGCAGCCTGGCAAGATTCTTTGTTTTTAAAACATCCTTCGATCGAAAGGTTGACTCTGTTTTTTCGTCAACCTATTGTTAACTTTATTTTGCAAGCAGCTATTGTATTAGTTATCACCCGATTTCTCTGTTATTCCGGTTGGTTGGTTTACAATCTGACTACTCGGCCCGATCCGCCTTACTGGGATTTTAAGTGGTTTTATGTAGCGAGTAGATTAGCCCATCAGCATTTGAGTCCCTTTAATGTCGAGGTGTTTAACATCGGTTTCTGTAGCATCACTAAAGTGTGTGGGTTTATTCCATCTTTTGTTTATCCACCTAATATCATTCCTCCGCTGTGGTTTGTGGGCTATTTCCCGATGAAGACTGCTTTCACAATCTGGACTTGGCTGCATCTTATTGCCACAGGTTTTGTTTTATGGGGAGCGAATATCTTGTTGGTGTCGCACTCACGAGCTTTTAGGACTATTTGTAGTATATCAGTTGCATTCCTCTACGGTTTTGTCTTCGATCTTCAAGTTGGCAATGTGGCAACTTTTATTGCCGTTCTGCTGTTATGGATGTTTATTTATGCTAGGAAAAATCAGGATGTAATTGCAGGAGTTTTCTTGGGAATTGCCCTTTTTAAACCAACTTTAGTTATATTGTTTATTCCTTATTTTTTAATCAAGAGACGGTTTCAGCTAGTTTTTATATCTATAGTAACGGTAACTTTTTTGGCAGTTATAGGTCTAGCTGTAACGGGCAATTCTTTAATAGGATTTATACAGGATGCGACTCGTGGATTTCCACTCTGGCTCAACGATCCATCGAATAATGCTTATATTTCTATGAGTCGCCTTGATTTAAGGGTTATGGGACCGAGATTTTTCCCCGATAGTCCCTTCGTGGCGAAGCTATTTTCTGACTTGATTGTTCTGCTGCTAGTTGGTTTAGTGAGTTGGTATTTTTACAAAAAACAATCTCGCAATGCTTGGGCAAAAAAAGTTGACTTATCTGAAATGGTGCTAATTTCTACTTTGAGTATTGCTATCAATTATTCTCAGCCCACCAGTTCTGTGATGTTAGCACCGGCGGTGGTTTTTTTGCTGAATGATTTATGTTTTCAAATTAAAAATTGTGCCTTCTCTAGGCAAAGAATGTCGGTTTGGTTATTGGGCGTTGGCTGTGTCATGGTGCAAACCGCTGTGATTCATGGCGGGCTGTTGGTGTTTCTAGGAAGGCGGTGGAACTGGAAGGGGGGGGAATTGCCTTATTTGTTTAAAGTAACTATTTTTTCACTACCGAGTTATGCGATTTTAGGCCTTACGTTAAGTGTTTTAGTCTTAGCAATTACCTCTCTTCGTCAAAAACAGGTTCCTGAATTTGACCGACCGAGCTGAAGCAGGAAATAGACATTCATCTGGCGAAGAGTAAGTAATAGGTAGCGTGTTCACCATATCCTTTTATAACAAATTTATTCATCTCTCTCTTCTCTTCCTCTGTGCTCTCTGCGTCCTCTGCGGTTAAATCATTCAGAAAAAACTTTAAATGATATTACTCGTCGCTGTCGCTTTTCTGTTGCTGCGATCGATCTTCGCTTTGAATTCTCCCCTCAGATTTAGCCTCATCTACTGCTTCTTGAATTAATGTCAACACCATATTCGAGACCGGCCGATAATGCGATTTGGCTAATCGCTCTAGGTCTGCTTTAAGTTCTTCTGGAAGATATACAACTATTCTGGGGAGTTTTGCTGGCAAGGCTGTTATTTGTGCTTTTACTGCCCTATTGTACCTTTTTTTGACCTCTACAGTATCAATTTCACCCTCACGGGTTGACTCGGAGTGCATACCGTGATACTTTAGAGTAGACACAAAACAAAACCCCCACCGCTCAGACTCGCAATCGTTCGGTGGGGGCTTGAACTCCCATATTTAGGAGGAAACTCTATGATATCACCGCCAAAGTCAGTTCCCGAACTGCTCCGGGAAGAAATTCCTGATGTACCTCAAGGTAAGCAACCGATTCGTTTGCTGTTGTGTGGCGTTCCCAAAGCGGTAGACAGCATCGTTAATCTGTTGCACGTTTTAGGTTTTGCAGAAGTTGGGGAATGGAGCCCGCCTCTACCATCGCCGATAGCGGGTGAGGTAATTCGGATTTTAACCCGTTACTGGAAAGAGTAATCTTTGAGGGCGATCGCACGAATTGAAAAAGTGCGATCGCCCTTATTTGACCCTTTGGATCAGGTTTCGGGTTAGAGGAAAAACAAAACCGGATCAAAATATTTGTAGAAGAGTCAAAGAATATCTCTAAAAGGGAATGCCTAGTAGTCCACTCTCATCACTTTCGTCTGTAAGTCTAAGTCTTACAAAGGAATCAAAATCAAAATCTGCTGCAAACTCATAGTATGGAACCCTATCTGAATTTAAAGTACAGATATATTGAAAGCCACATTTTCTAGATTCTCTATCGGCCAATTCAAGAGCAAATCTCACTTGTCTCTCATCAACACCATCAAAAATGGTACTGTCATGAATTAATATACGTGGTGAAGGATCGCGTTCAGACCAAAGCTGTGCCAGCATTAAGTCATAACAAAATATTTTCATGTTATCGATACCTTCGCTGCCATCACGGCTAATATCTACATTGAACTGAAAACCATTGTCGCCTACATTAATAATTAACCTTCCTGGGGCATCGTAAAGAAACTGAGAGTTTGTATTGAATAGCTTTCTAGCTTTTTCTGCTTGAACACGTCGTTCTTGATAGTCACGACGTGCGCGTTGTAGTAAGCGTTCTTTTTCAATATTTAAAGCACTTTTTCCTTCTTCAAACTTATTTAATTCTTCTATGCGTTTATTAATTTCATTTAGATTAGATACAATTTCTAGATAAAGTTCTTGGAGTCTTGTGTACTCTTCTAAAGCACCATGTGTTTGTAGCACTTCCAATAAAGAAGCACGTTGTTCGGTTTTTTCACGTATGAGACGTTCTCTAGATGATACATCTCTCCTGATACGCTCAATTTCAGTCGATAGAAAATCTCGACGATTTTCTATAAGTCTACGATGAAAAGTTTCTACTTCTTCCAATCTTCTAACTACCAAACCCGGGAGTTCAATACCGACACTTTCGTATATATGAGTTACATCATCTGGGGATGGTTCATTTTCTGCTTCCAGGCTAGATTGATAAAATTCTAATATTTTTTTATCGGCAATATTGTTATTAGTGGCTTCATGAATTTCCGCAGTCAACCGATTAGCATTAGCCTCTAGTTCGTGGTATTGAGGAGCTACGCGAAAATTACTTAAGGTTTGTTTTCTCTCGCGTAACTGTGACTCGACTTGGACTTTTAAAGCTTCGAGTTCGCCTAGAGAACCAAATATGCCAATTGCAACTCCTGTATCTGTGTCTTTTTTGAGTTTTTTTATATCATCTAGCAATTTTTTTTTATCTTTTAAAAGTTGTAAATCTCTCGCATCTTCCCAAGCCAAACCTAGTAAAAAAGCATTATTAACTTGCTTCTCCCAATCAAACTGCTTTCTGTGATGTTCAAAGGGAGTAGAAAAGGCGTCTCGTCCACGCCGGATAAAATAAGAAATTAGACCTCTAAACGTAGGTTGGAATTTTTTATCTTCATTATCACTTGGCAAACCAAACAAAAGGTTTCCTAGTATTGCCTTCCAATGTATCACGCTCAGAACTCTTTGCCCTTCTTTTTCTTTTGGCTGAATTGGCCAGGAAGTAGTATCTCCTTGAATTACTACTTTTGACTTGTCCGCAGTATTTCTAGTTACTGTAATAACTTGATTAGAAAGTGTCAACTCTAGGCTAAATGCCCAACCTCGTAAATTTATAGAATCCAGTCCTTTAGCTTTTGGTAATGTAGAGCCTAAGCAAAAGTGAATTATTTCAATTAGAGTTGATTTACCTAAACCATTACGAGAGTCTTTGCTCCCAGATTCTTCTGTACGATCGGCCAATACTACATTAAAGCCGGGCCTAAACTCGACAGTTTTAAATGAAGGATGATTACAACGAATAGCACGAATCATGGACGACTCCTACGAAGTATTCCTGCATCCATTTCAATTGCTCCAATAGCGTATAGGATATCCAGAGTCAAAACAAACCGTTCAAAGGTTGCGACTTCCGGTATTGTCGAAACAGCACTCCAAAGTGACGAGACTGTACGTGGATATGGCAAGTGTTCTAATATTGTAGCACCTACACCTAATAGAGAATAACGGGTTGAGATGTGCTTCGTGGGCAAAATAATTGAAAAGTTATAATTTGAAGTGGTATCTGTAGAAAAAGTCATCTTTCAAAAACCTCGCACCTCTCAAAAAGATAGGATAATACTGCCAACCCTGCTGCTGTCTTCTTCAAATCTGAGCTATTACCACATGAGAACTTGTGCAAAGATTCAAATAAAGCATCTCCCCTAATGTCTGCTTTCAACAATCTTTGGTATTCGGTTACAAACCCTGCCTTCAGTTTTTCGGGAAAGTCAGGACGTAAAGCGGCATTAACTTCAATAAAACGATGAACTTCTTTGACTTTAACCATACCCATTATTAGTAAAAAATGAACCTCCTGAGTCAGATTATTTTTCGAGATTTTCTGTGTTACGTCTGTAATATTGAAGTTGATTTCCGAAGAAGCAGGTTGCATACCCAGGATAAATTTAGTTACGATATCTAGCTCATCAAAGGAGACATATGGCATCTCGCGGGCAATTGCTTCTCGTTTTTGCAAGCTAATTGTATTCAATTCTTTTTGATGAGTAGATCGCTTTCTGATGAGTGCTTCAATTTTTCTTTCTAGCTTGGCTTCCTCCTTGGAGTCGTTGGCATGGAGCAAATCGTCTTCTAGTTTTTTTTGTAATTCTAAATTTTTCTCAATGTGTTGGTTCAAGTCTTGTTCACGTTGATGGTGCGACTCCACAATTTACTCTCCTATAAGCCGCGCCATAAATTGTTTTAAACCTTGTTTGAGATTTATTCCTGTACCTAGTTCTAATTCACCTTCATAGTCCAAGATAAAAGGAATAAGAGGCACCGCAACCTTTAATCTATGCTTAAAATCCATTTGAGGTGCATTAATCACTTCGGCGAGCTCTTCCTGACTAACAGGTAGAGTAACGCCGCGTTGTTGTAATATAATTAAACTCTCCTGAATACTCGGTAAAATTTTCTGCATTTCTGCATCTGACACTTTGTTAGCTTCTATTGCATCTAACAAAGCAGAAATGGTAGTCAGTTGAGATTCATTCAATTGATATGTGATTGCAGAAATAATATTTTTTTCACCAGCCTCATAATGGGCTAGTAATCCTTGTCGCAGGTGGTTAATGTTTGCATAAATAGCTTTCTGCCCAGCAGATAATCGGTCTAATCTGTTGTTCACCTCTTCTAACTGGATAGCTACGCTCTGCATTTGTACAGTTGATTCACCAGTTATCTGCTGATACAGTCGATCGTATTCCTGCTGATAGCGATTCGCTGATTCCCTTAATTTCTCAATTTCTCGATTGTATTTAACCTGGCGACGTGGATCATCTTCATAGTGTAAGGCATCTTCGTACTTTTTGAGTAAAGCTAAAATTTGTTTAATATTGTCTTCCAAGTCTTTCAGTCGCCGGGTAAGGTGGGATGGTTCCATTGGAGCAGCCTTTTGCTTTTACAAAAAAGATTTGTAAATAATGTAGCACTTAACGCACGTGTTCGGATCTGCGAGCGCACCCATAAGCTCAGAAACCGTGTTTTTCAACTAGAATAAAGGACTAGAACCAAGTAGTTTCCTAAAAAACCGATTTCAAGTGATTCCTGTGCAATTCACAGGCAAACTTCGTGACCCCAATCGGCCGACATCTACCTGCAACTAATCAAAAAACACCACTGCCCCAAATCCACAGAAGGCACACCCCGCACCCTCACGGAACTCAAAATCTACTGGCAACTCCTAGACTGGGACTTTCCACCCCATCCTCATTTTCTACGAAGACCCCACATCCGCCGCCGCCCAAGGTTTTAGCTCAACATTCCTCGATGCCCTTACCCGCTTCGAGGGTACAATCTGTCTCATCACCGACTCACCTCATCCACCCCTGCAAACCTTCTCCCCCCATGACCCCGATTTACTTCAAACTGTCGTAAACTGGCTCAAACGACTTTATCTAGAGTCCTAAGTTTTGACTGTCGGGAGTTACGCATCAAAACCAAAGAAACCGTGTTTTTCACTTTAGTTAAAGGTCGGGATGCAGTATTATCTGAAAAAAACCAGGTTTCTGACTACCCGCAAACCAAAGAAACCGGGTTTTTGGCCAGTTCTGTCGCTGTAACGCAGTATTCTCGGAAAAAACCCGGTTTCTAGGCACCCGTGCGTCCAGCACTATTAAAGCTATCCTCAATCCAAAAAATTGAGATAAAATATCGACAAGCCCTAAACATAACGAACAATGACTCTAGCCAACTATCAACTTTCCCTAAACTTTGAGCAAATTTTAGCCCTAGTCAAACAACTGCCCTATCCCGAAAAATTGCAGTTAAGTCAAGAACTGGAAAAAGAAGTATTAAACAGTAAATTAACAGCTCTTTTGGAGTCATTTAGAACCGATGAGCTTTCTTTAGAAACTATCACCCAAGAAGTAGAAGCAGTCCGAAGCGAAATTCATGCCAGAAAAACCAGCCCTTAAAGTAATTATAGACACTAATCTTTGGATTAGCTTCTTGATTGGCAAAGAATTAGCTAATCTCAAAAACTTAATAGTTGATCGAGCTATCCAAGTTGTCTTGTGCGAACAAATAATCGAAGAAATCAATCTGGTAACTCAAAGACCCAAACTTAAAAAATATTTTCCTGTAACGAAAGTCCAAGAATTGCTTGAATTGTTAAGAATTATTGGTTTATGGATAGAAATAACCTCCGAAGTCTCTATTTGTAGAGATGCTAAAGATAATTATTTGTTGGCTTTAGCGAAAGATAGTCAAGCTAATTTTTTGATTACAGGAGATGGAGACTTATTGAGTTTGGTGAATTTTGAGGGGACGGAAATTTCAACTTACAAAGATTTTTTAGGCAAACTCAATTAAAACTATTATCCTAAACTATATTCATTATCAGCTAAAATGTCTTGTAAAATTTCAGGCGTTAAGCCTCGCTGCATAGCCCGATCGGAAATTTCTGCCATCACCTGCGTTAATGTTTTATTGTGTAAATTTTGTCTAAAAAACAATTGAATAATCGAACTTAACTCTTGCTGAGTCTTAGGACTAGCTTCTTCAAAAGCTGTCTTAATATTTTCATCAACTTGAATCATAATTATTGCCATAGCCGTTAAAAAAAGTGTTAATATGAAAACTTTTTTTGTTCTAACTCTATTTTATCACACATCTTGCACCATTCTCAAGAACAGGCAAGATGCCTGTTCCACAACAGATGAATGTTATTGTGGGGTGGGCTTCTAGCCCGCCCTGAAAGGATTATGGAGAATGGTCAAGGTATTTTACATACTTATGACTTGGGCGTATAAGTCGATCGCACTTGCAAATCCTTCAACTGCTTCTCATCCACACCAGACGGCGCATTCGTCAGCAAACACCCCGCTTGCTGCGTCTTCGGAAAAGCCATTACGTCCCGAATAGATTCCTCACCAGCTAACAGCATTACCAACCGATCCAAACCGTAGGCAATTCCTCCGTGGGGCGGAGTTCCATACTCAAACGCATCCAACAAAAAGCCAAACTTATTGTAAGCTTCTTCAGTCGATAAGCCGATCGCCTCAAACACCTTTTCCTGAACTTCCCGCTGGTAAATCCGCAGAGAACCGCCGCCGACTTCTGTACCGTTTAACACCAAGTCGTAAGCTTGAGCTCTCGCAGTTTTCAAATCGTTAATATCGTCGGGATGCGGCGCAGTAAACGGGTGGTGCAATGCTTCCAAACGCTTCTCGTCAGCGTTCCATTCAAACATCGGGAAATCTGTCACCCACAGCAGATTCATCTTGTCTTTGTCAATCAATCCCAATTCGTTACCGACGAACAAACGCAATCTATCTAAAGTCTTATTGACAGTTGTCGCGTCGGCGGCTGCAAATAACAACAAATGACCTGGTTGCGCGCCGGTGCGATCGAGCAATTCCTGTTTTTGTGCTTCCGTCAAATTATCCTTAATTGCGCCGATCGTATCAATTTCGCCATTATCCCGCACCCGAATGTAAGCCAATCCCTTCGCACCGGCTTCGCTGGCTTCCTTAAACAAATCGCCGCCCGGTTTAATCCGCACATTAGAAATCGCATCATTCCCGCCGGGAATCGGCAAAACTTTCACAATTCCGCCCGCAGCAACCGCCCCGGAAAATACCTTAAATCCCGAATCTTTCATCAAATCGGAAACATCGACTAATTCCATACCGAAACGAGTATCCGGTTTATCGCTACCGTAGCGATCCATCGCTTCTGCGTAAGTCAAGCGCGGGAAAGGACAAGGCAATTCAACGCCTTTGACAGTTTGGAAAATATGGCAGACTAAACCTTCATTTAAGGCAATTACTTCTTCCACAGACATGAAACTCATTTCCATGTCCAATTGCGTAAATTCTGGCTGTCTGTCGGCGCGCAAATCTTCATCGCGGAAACATCGGGCAATTTGATAATATCTGTCAAAACCAGACACCATCAACAATTGTTTGAACAACTGCGGCGACTGCGGCAAAGCATACCATGCACCGGGATTGACGCGGCTGGGAACTAAATAATCTCTCGCACCTTCGGGAGTCGCCCGAGTTAAAATCGGCGTTTCAATTTCCATGAAACCTTCGACATCTTCCAGGTGGCGGCGCATGGCTTTGACTACTTGGTGGCGAAGCTGCAAATTGCGACTCATACGATCGCGCCGCAAGTCCAAATAGCGATATTTCAGCCGCAAATCTTCCCGCACGCTTTCATTTTCCGCCGTCGCCACCTGAAACGGTAACTGTTTGCGAACCGCATTCAACAACTCAATTTCGTCAGCATAAATTTCCACCTCACCCGTAGGCAATTTCGGGTTGAGGGACTCTTCGGGGCGGCCGGTGACTCGCCCGGTAATTTTAAGCACGTATTCGCTGCGCAAAGCCTCAGCCCCGCGATAGGAATCGGGGGTGCGTTCAGGATCGCTGACAATTTGCACGATACCCGATCGATCGCGCACATCCAGAAAAATCACCCCGCCATGATCGCGGCGGCGATCCACCCAGCCGTAAAGGGTGACAGTCTCTCCGATGTGTTTGCTTCGCAGTTCGCCGCAGTAGTAACTTCTCATAATTGGGGGTTGTGGACTAAAAATAAAGCTTTTTAATTATGCAGTATGCCTGAAACTTCTGCTGAATGCAAATGCACGCACGATCGGCATTAGCTTTGGAATTAATTCCAAAGCTAACTACCCTAACAACCCGCTGGGAGTTCCAAACCCCCGGCCGGCCCTTCTAGGAATCCCCGCGATCGCTGTGAGACTTGTCAAAAAACGCCGTCAGCGCGTTCCATGCAGACTTAGCCGCATCCGTCAAGCGAGTGCCGATCGACTCAATTTGCTTCACAATAAGGTGCCAATTCTTTTCAGCTTCCGTCTGAATGTGGTCAACAGCTTGTTCGATGCGATCGCGTTCGATCAATTTATTTTGTTCCACCGCTTCTCGCGCTTGTCGCACTGCTTTCAAATAAGCTTCGCGACTGACTTCGCCGGCATCTTGCACCTGCGCTTGCGCCCGCGTTTTAATCGCATCTACCACCAGCCAATTTTTCTCAGTTTCTTGTTTAATCAGCCTGACTGCTTCTGTGAATCTCTCGTGGGCGAGATCCTTATTTTCTTCGATCGCCCCTGAAGCCTTATTCACAGCTTTTAAATAAGCTTCGCGGGTGAGTTCGCCCGCTGCTTGCACTTCGGCGGTGGCGCGTTTTTTAATTGCTTCAAACAGCGCCGCAGTTTCTGCGACCGCTTCATCAGTCGCGTCGGGCATCTCTTTTTTGACGAGATCCGTCGTTTCGACAGTTGCCTCTAAAATTGGTTCTTCGGTTACTTTTGGATCTGTCATATCAATCTTCTCCTTTGGTAGCAAACATTTTCAAAAAATCTCACAGTCCCTGGATGCAGACTTTGTAGGTGTAGCGCCAGATTTTATTCGGGCCTTTAAGAATAACTCGGCAATTATTGTTCCAGCTTCATCAAATTTTAAATCTGCGCTTTCGCAGTCGAGCGGTTTCAGTTCTATATTAGATTATATCTACCAAAGTTGAGTTCGTGTGTAGGATACCGCCAACTTGCAGGTACGGTTTAGCGAACTTAAATTTTTAATAAATCGCTCAGCCTCAAGAAACACACACCAATAAAATTGATTTCTCAACACTATAAAAATAGCAACTTTCATACTGCCAATTTTATAACTGCAAATCTTCGACCTCGCTCAAATATAACAAGTGGTGACATCTTTGAGCGTGCAGTAAAGATTGAGGAAATTCGTACTGAGATAGGAGGATATCTTCGAGCGCCACTTTCATTTGATTGGCGCAGATATGTGGCGGCACTTTGCCCGTGCCCGTACCCATGCCGGGAATAGCGATAGTTTCAATGATATGTTTGACTGGCGTTCCGTCTGGGACTGTACCAAATTTGACGAGAGTTAAAATAGCCCGGGTTGCTAGATAGACATTTACTGTCTCTCTTAAAACTGTGGGAACGCGCATGATAGGGGCAGCTATTAAATAGGGAATTTCAGCATGATCGGTGTCTACAATTTCTGCCCTTCCTACTAAGAGTTCGCCGTGATGTCGAGTCTGAATTAGTTTTTGCAGGCGTTCTTGAACCTGACCTCCAAAATATTCCGAAATTTCTAAATCTAAGCCGTCGTCCATGAAACCAAAACTATTTCCCGGACTAACAATAGCATCGCATTTAACATCTAACATTGAGCCGCGGTGTATCTTTACATTTTCCATATTTCCGCAAGTGCTTTCCCACGCTCTAACTAAATCATCATCTACGGCGACTAGCACAATTTGCATAAATACTCTCTATAGGTTTTAATTAAGAATAGCCAGAGCGATCGCCAATTTAAT
Source organism: Microcoleus sp. Pol7_A1 (assembly GCF_036701085.1). Lineage (NCBI taxonomy): Bacteria > Bacillati > Cyanobacteriota > Cyanophyceae > Oscillatoriales > Microcoleaceae > Microcoleus > Microcoleus sp. Pol7_A1. The sequence continues at coordinate 32,403 of NZ_JAUBQD010000052.1, read as the reverse complement.
CATACAATACTTTACATAAGTCCGCTGAATCTAAAATTCATCTCAATATCAAGTAGCACATATTTAATAGCTGTATGCTGCAAGACCCGAATCTCCGCCATCCGATAGCAATTAGTTTAGGTGCCGTTGCCGGCGCTTTGAGCCGCTATTATATCACCTTGTGGTTTGCCAGCCGTTTCGGTACGGCTTTTCCCTACGGAACTTTTTTTATTAATATGACTGGTTGCTTGGCTATGGGATTTTTTATTACCCTCGCTTTTGAACGAGTGCCGACTATTCCGTCGGAAGTACGGTTAATGGTAGCAACGGGCTTTTTGGGTGCTTATACTACTTTTTCAACTTACGGTTTAGAGACAAATGTCTTGTGGCGCGATCGATCTTACAGCATCGCCGCTTCTTACTGGGCTGGCAGTGCCATACTCGGAGTAATCGCCGTTCAGCTAGGCATCATTCTAGCACGAATTGGCAAATAGATAAAATCGGTTTGTGCAAATAATACCAGTTAAAAAAAAGAATGCAACTGTAGGCAAACTCTCCACCCATACAGCATCAGTCAGTCGATTTTAGATCGGGGTTGCGGACAAAAACGATGACATCTTTTGAACACAAGATCCCTTAACCTAATACAGGGATGGTTTTTAACGGGATTGCAACCCTGTCAGGTTTAAGTGAAATGATGTGTACTGCATCGTGTTTTCCGGCTGAGGGGCTAAAGTCTTCAAGCTGTTTGCCTATCTTGTTTTCAGCTTACTCTTTCTCGGTATAGTTCACGTTTAATCAATAATGCTTCTGGCGATCGCATATCGCTGTTCTCAAAAGAACAGTTAACGATTTAAACAGCGTTTGGTGCGTTTATTCTCGTACATAAGTTGATCGGCCTTTGCCACCAATTGTTCTAATGAAAAGTCATTATTGAAATCCCCAGCCTGCACCCCTAGACTTATTGATAGTAGATAGGCTCGCTCGTGCTGTCGATTAAAGCTATCAATATTAGCTTGCAGCCGATTATAAAAATTATATGAATTTCCAGAAAAAGTAGGAACAAATAAAGCAAATTCATCTCCGCCCAGTCGAGCCACAATATCTGAATCACGAAAAGTTTGCTTCAATATTTGAGCTGTGTCAACGATTACTCTGTCTCCCATTTCGTGTCCGAAAGTGTCGTTAATCTTTTTTAAACCATCTAAGTCAGCAAATAAAATATAATAGCAGGTTTGCGTGCGTCGAGCAATTTTTAGTTGTTGATCTGCTAGTAAAAAGAAGCCCCGTCGGTTATATAATCCAGTTAATTCATCCGTCAGGGATAGCTGCCTTACTTCTGCCTCTGCCCTCAGACGTTCCTGGATTTCCTGTTCTAAACGTTGATTTTGTTCGATCAGTTGTTGGTGTTGCTGTTGAATGAGTAATTGATTCTTTACCCTGAGCAGCACTTCCTGCTCTTGAAAAGGTTTAGTGATGTAATCTACACCGCCCAATTCAAACGCCCGCACCTTGTCTTCGAGTCGTTCGAGCGCACTGATAAAAACGATCGGAATCTGAGCAGTAGCTTCAGATGCTTTCAACTGTTGGCAAACTTCGTACCCATTCATTTCAGGCATATTAATGTCAAGTAAAATCAGATCCGGAGAGTTGCGGCGAACACCTTCGAGAGCCATTCTACCGTTGAGTGATTTGCGAACAATATAGCCCTGTGACTCTAGGATTTTGGCTAACAACCGCAGATTGTCTGGGGTATCGTCCACGATCAGAATATTCGTTTGGGCAGCAAGTTTAAGTAAAGTCGCCATAATCTTCTTTCTAAAATTGGGTGAGAGTTGCGATCGCTTCCAACTGGAAGTTATCAACCAGCGATATCATTGCTTCAATGATATCTTGTTTCTCCTTGGGAATTTGAGCTATGAGTTGATATAGCTTGCGATCGCTGAGATCGAGTGCTGCTTCATGGACTTGTGCAATCCATTCGATAGGCATAGTTTTCAAATCTTCTGGAGTCAACGTCTTTGGTAGTAAAACAGATGACTCTCGGAGAACTTTTTCAGCGTAGCAGTAGCGGACACCCAAGTGAAAAGCTATTTTGTCGAAAAGTGTGGCTTCACTAAACGGCTTGGTAATGTAGTCATCGCAACCGGCTTGCAGACAGGCGTTGCGATCGTCTTCAAAAGCTAATGCAGTCAGAGCAATGATGCTGGTCATTTTTGCTTTGTCATTTATCTTAGGCTCAGAGTTGTCTGCTGATAACGACTGACTAATGACTGATGACTCTTGCGCTCGAATCTGTCTGGCCGCTTCATAACCATCCATGACAGGCATTTGAATGTCCATCAAAATCAGGTCTGGATGCCATACTTGCCAACGGGCGATCGCCTGTGCCCCATTCTCAACCGCACACACCTCAAACCCAACTGACTCCAGCAGTGTCACCAGCAATTGCCGATTTTCTGGAACGTCTTCTGCGACTAGAATTCGGTACATCGGTTGCCCTAATTCCAGCCCGATAACGAGATCGGCTTCAGCCTCTTCTAAATCAAGGGACTCTGGTAGAGCCAAAATAACTTCGCAGGTAAAAGTCGATCCTTGATTCAGGTTGCTTCGGACAGTGATATCCCCTCCCGTCAGACGAGCAAACTGACGACTGATAGACAGTCCTAAACCAGTTCCCTTTGCATGACGACCGCAATCGGTTTGCATGAAAGCTTCAAAAATAGATTCTAAATCTGAGGGCGCAATACCAGATCCGGTATCCTCAACCTCAAAATGCAGGGTAATTGTTTGTTTAAAATCGCATAGATTATAGGGAACAGAAATAGGCAGCGTCAAACTGGTTTGGTTGATGGTGTCTTCGCCTTCGCTTAGCGTTCCAGATGGCATACCGTCTGATGAAAAAGCTCGTCCCCGCAGCGCAATCTTTCCTGTGGTTGTAAATTTGATCGCATTCCCTAGCAGATTCATCAAAACTTGGCGAACTTTGGCTTCATCACCGCAGACATAGCGCGGCACAGTAGCATCCCACTCAATACTCAGATTCAAACCTTTTTCAGCCGCTTTGAGAACGAACATATCGTTAATAGAAAAAAGCAGCCGATGCACATCAAAACAACTTGGATTCAGTACCAATTGGCCTGCTTCAATTCTGGACATTTCCAAAACGTCATTAATTAATGTCAGCAGGTGTTCTCCACTGCGACTAATGATACCTAAATGCTCTTGAAATTCGGATGGAATATTAGGACTGCGGTTCATAAGCTGGGTAAATCCCAGAATGGCATTCAGCGGCGTTCTGAGTTCGTGGCTCATCTTGGCAAGAAACTGGCTTTTGGCGCGGTTAGCGATCGCAGCCCGCTCTGCGGCTTGTTCTAGGGCAGCTTGTGAAAACTCCAGCACTGCCAGCATGAGGATGTTTCTCATTTCGGCGGCTGCTTCTAACTCCACCGCCTGCCAAGGATAAGACTTTTCCCGCACTGTCTGCCTCCACAGTTCAAACGACTTTCGGGGACACAAGTGCATTGCTCCAATTTCATCGACTGTGACGGCATCCTGTGGATTACCTGCCCAGTTTACGGTTTGAATTTGTTCGGGTCGGAACCAAAGAATGTGGTATGACTTTTCTTTGACATAGCTCAGCAAGATTGAGATTGCTAAAACACCGCTGGCTTGGTATTTGAATTGCTTCGCTTGGGGATACAACTGATAGAGAGAATCTGTTGCAAACACTCGTTCCTGGTTGTGTTGCGCCAACCACTTTACAAACTCCTCTATCTCTGATTCAGATGGTGTTTGACCCACCAGTGTCAGACGACCATCAAGTAGGATGGCTGCGCCTTGAGCATCAACCAAATTTAGCAGTTGAGAGGCATTTCGAGTCAATACCTGTTCGATAAAATTGGACTCTCGCTGGAATGCCTGCTGAAGTTGCTCGTGAATAGTTTTTACTTGCTTTCGGTAAACATTCAATTCTCTTTCTTGCTGATGCACCAGTTCAATCGAGGCAAATTGTCCTAAAAATTCACAACTTTTGCGCGTTTCGTAATTCACCAATCGCGGGCTGTAATGGTGACAAGCAATTAATCCCCAGAGACGCCGATCGTCAATTAACGAAATTGTCAGCGACCCGGCGACTCCCATATTCTGCAAATATTCGATGTGGTAGGGAGAAACTCCCCGTAACACACAATTAGTCAGATCCAGGGGTGTATTGGTGAGGGGATTGTTAGTAGGAATTAGGGGGGCAGGTGTGTAATTGATATCGGGAATTTGGCGCACCCAGTTGCGGTAAAACAATTTGCGGGCGGGTACGGGAATATCGGTCGCCGGATAATGCAATCCCAGATAACTTTCTAAATGGCTTTCTTTTTCTTCTCCAATCACCACCCCATGATTGTCGGCTTCAAAGCGGTAGATCATGACGCGATCGAACCCGGTCATCGCTTTCACTTCTTTGGCAAGGGTTTGAGCTAAATCGGAAAGGTTGGTTGCGCTGCGAAGTTTGAGGATGGCAGCTTGGAGGCGATGATAGAAGTGGACTGAATGAGTTTTGTTGGTGGTCAGTTGGGATTCGAGTTCCAAAATTAACCCATCTCCTGTCCGATGCAGCGTGCTTCTAAAGGTCTGAGTTTTCCGACCCCGATCTACCTGGGCAATTCTCCGCTGTGTTTTTAGCTCAAACGGATTATGAATTTCTAGGTTGTTTTCGCTCAGATATTCGGCAATCCGTTGCACTTGAGCGCGGGAAAATAACCGCTGTAAGGGCTGACCCAGCAATGCTTCTGCCGCTATGCCAAAAAAAAGTTTTACATTTTCACTTACTTGTAAAATCTTGAGGTTAGCTTCTTGCAACTTCAAAACTATTCCATAAGGTTGAATATAACCGGGAGCATACACTGATTCATCGCTGCACTGCTCTAAAGTTGTCAATTCTAAAGGAGTGAGTGAGGGTGGTTTCGTAGCAATTGGTATTTGCATTTTAAAGTAAGTAATTCTAAAAGTTAAAAACTTGTCAATTGTGGATTTTAGATTTGGAATTTTGGATTGAAGAATTTTCCTATCCCCCACTCAGGTTGGGGAATTGCCGTGAATTAGCTGAAGAATTTGCTCAAATTGATACTGGTTGGCAAGTTCAGTCAGACGGTTAGCAAGTTGAGCGAGTTCTGGGGACAGTTGAGATACAAGTTCAACGATCGCCCCATCGTCTCCACATACAGCATTCTCCTCCAATTGAGCCAGCCATGCTTCTGGTAATGTTGCCATAAGTGTTGGAGCGAGGGCATCTGAAACGGGACATATCGTACAGCAGAGGTATGTTTCCTCTTTCTCATTCACTGTTCCTTCTTTCTGGTATACATACTCTAAGCCCAGGTATTCCGCCATCTTGAGAAATAGCGTATTTTCTTGGAAGGGTTTGCTGATGTAGTCGTTGCAGCCAGCAGCGAGGGCGAGGGTGCGATCGCTCTGAGAAGCCTGTGCTGTGAGTGCAATAATGATGCTGGTTTGTCCGTGTTCCATTGCCCGAATTTTTTTAGTGGCTTCGTATCCATCTAGCAAGGGCATTCTGATGTCCATCCAGGTGAGGTCGGGTTGCCATTCAAGCCATAGCTGGATTGCCTCCTGTCCGTTGGTAGCTTCTCGTACCTCCAATCCTAATTGTGTCAGCAATCTGACTATCAACAGGCGATTTTCGGCGCGATCGTCAACTACCAAAATGCGATGGTGGGGTTGACCGGGAGCCAGCCCTATCACGAGGCGATCGTGCTGTTCGGATGTGAGGTTAACTCCACTGGTGGGAGTGATGGGGAAAGTAAAGGTAAATGTAGTTCCCTGTCTTAAAATGCTACTAACAGCAATTTCTCCGCCCACGAGATCTAAGAGTTTGCGGCTAATGGTCAATCCTAGCCCTGTGCCACTTACCGATTGCTTTCCAGCTTGGGCTTGCACGAACGCATCGAAGATAGTATCAATTTCTTCGGGTGCAATCCCTACACCCGTGTCTCTCACTGCAAACTGGAGAATAGTCCGAGTTGTGAGTGCTACTTCTGTAGTGGGAGCCTTGATGCTGACGCGCAAAGTAATGCTTCCCCGCTCGGTAAATTTAATCGCATTACTCAAAAGATTGAGCAAAACTTGGCGCAGTTTTTGAGCGTCGGCAAGAATAAATTGGGGAACTTCGGGAGCAATCTCGAAACAAAGGTCAAGTCTTTTAGAACTGGCTCGTTCTGCTAACATATTTCGCAGGTTATGTAGCAGGGCAATTAAGTCAAATCCACTTTCTTCTATTGTGCAGTGTCCTGATTCAATTTTCGAGAGATCTAAAATATCATTAATCAAACTCAAGAGATGGTCGCCACTGCGACGAATGGTTTGTAGGTCTTCTTGCTGGTTGGGAGTGAGGGAAGGGTCATGGGTCATTACCTGGGTAAATCCCAGAATTACGTTGAGGGGTGTGCGGAGTTCATGGCTCATATTGGCGAGGAAGATACTTTTCGCCATGTTTGCTGATTCTGCAGCTTCCATTGCTTGTCGCAGTGCTATTTCTTTTTGTTTGCGATCGCTGATGTCTTTGTGTGTTCCAATCATCCGTAAAGGCTTACCCTGTTCATCATAGGCAACGACTTTCCCGTAGTCAGCGATCCACTTCCATTCCCCTGACTTGCAACGCACGCGATAATCACAGGCATACTTAATTGAGCTATCTTGCAAGTGACTGTTCAGATACTCAAAAACGCAGAATTTATCATCAGGATGAATCATCTGCTCCCAGACGTTCAAATCCATCACCAACTCACCCGGCTGGTAGCCCCGCATTTCCTGGTAGTGGGAACTCAGGTAAAATTTTCCAGTTTTAATGTTCCAATCCCACAGTCCATCTCCAGAGGCTTCTAGTGCTAGCATTAAGCGTTCCTCACTCATTTGTAAAGCTGTTTCAGCTTGATGTTGTTGCGTCAGATCGATCGCCACACCACCGACTAGCAGTTGCCCCAATAAGTCGGGAATGAGAAATTTGTAAACGAGAAAATCACCCAGCGTTCCATCTCGACGGGGCGCAACCTCAACCGTTTCAATTACCTCCTGGGTTTGAATAACCGCTTGGATGTTGTCGAGAAATTGTTGGGCGACGGCGCCAGAGTAAAGTTCACAAATGGATTTGCCAATCACATCGTCAGTGGGTAACTCGAAGGTATGGAGATAAGTCTGGCTAGCATAGAAAATTACACCATTTTCATCGGTAATCCAGGCAGGGGCAGGGCTATGATTCATGAAGGCTTGGAAGCGAGCTTCACTTTCTCGGAGTGCCTGTTCTGCTTGTTGGCGTTCCGCTTCAATGCGTTTGCGATCGCTAATATCCCGGCAGATACAGAAGTTCATCATTTCACCTTCTAATTCTACCCGATCCAAGCTAATTTCTACATCATAAACTGAACCATCCTTGCGGCGATGTCGCGTCTCAAACAAAGGAACAATCTCCTCTATATTGAGCATGATTTGTAGTTCTTCCTGCGTCCATTGAACATCCCAATCAGAGACATTCATATTCAGGGTTTCTTCTAAGCTGTAGCCCAGCATTCTAGCAAAACTAGGGCTGGCTTCGATCGCGTTTCCGCGCCGATTTATGACAACAACACCGTCCCTGGAAGTGTTAAAAAACGTTTTAGTCCGCCGGAGTTCCTGTTCTAGTGCAAGTTCGGCTTTTTTGCGATCTGTAATATCTTTCATGAAGCAGTAATGCCCTAAAAATTGATGCTGTTCGTCGTAAGTTGAAATCATAACGACTTGTTTGTAAAAAACCGAACCATCTTTACGAACCCCTTTCGTTTCAACTTCAACTCTGCCCTCTTGCACCATCAGCCAATAAGCTGCAACCAGTTTTTCCAACTCATCGGGATGTACGGTCTTTTCCCAGGACATCCCCATCATTTCTTCTGGGTGATAGCCTGTCATGTCAGCATAAGCTTTATTGACATAGAGGTAACGCCCTTCTACATCCAGTTTGGAAATGCCGGCCACCGCATTTTTCATCACCTCACTCATTTCTCTAAGCTCTGCTTCTGCGTGTTTGCGATCGGTGATATCTTCTGAAAAACAAAGTAGGTACTGGAACAGATGCTGCTCGTCGCAAATGGGAATCTTCACAGTATGCAGCCAACGTTTGCCCAGACTATGACTGTCAATGAGTTCTTCAGCAATATCCTCAGTCTTACCTTTTTCAAAAACTTCTCTATCCTTTTGGTCAAAAAAGATAGCCTGTTCTATTGGGAAAAAATCATAGCCACATTTGCCGATCGCTTGTTCGGCTGAGATGCCAAATAACCGTTCGCTGGTTTTATTCCAAAACTGAAATACGCCCAATCGTTTAGGATCTGCGTCCTTAACAAAAATTGCAATCGGTAGATGATCCAGCAGTGCTTGTAAGAAGTTGCGAGTTTTTTGTATTTCCAGCTCTACTTTTTTGCGCTTGCTAATATCAATAAACGTAACTACAACTTGTGCGGTTTGACCGTTTCGATCGAACTCCGGGAAGGCATTAACTAATACCCAAACACAACTATCAATTTCTTTGTTAATTCCTAAAACATAATTTTTCAGGGAACTTCCAGTGGATAAAACCTGATTTACCGGATATTCCTCTAGGGGCATAACGCTGCCATCTTCCCGGACAAAATGCCAGGCCGGAGAGATAGCTATTTTTCCCAGCATTTGATCCATTGAAAGCCCTAGTAATTCACCGGCCTTTTCATTACATAATTGGATGCTGGTATCTGTCGCATGAATCACAAAACCCGCATTTAAGTTATCGATCAATTGCCGATATCTGGCTTCGCTTACCTGTAAAGCAAATTCAGCTTGCTTGCGCTCGGTAATGTCGGTGTGAGAGCCAGCCATCCGAATTACATTACCTGCATCATCCCAAAGTGCCTGACCGCGATCGAGCGTCCATTTGTAGGAACCATCTTTGCAGCGAATGCGATGTTCTGTGATATAGAAAGGAGTTTTCTTGGCAAAATGGTCTTCAACGGCTTGCTTCACCCATCCCAAATCATCGGGATGTACCAGATTAGTCCATTCGTCTACAAGGTTTTTGATTTCGTGGTCTTCATAGCCCAAGATTTCCTTCGAGCGACTAGACAAGAATATCTCGTTGGTTTGAACATTCCAATCCCAAATGCCGTCATTATTCCCGCGTACAGAAAGTTCCCAGCGTTCTTCACTTTGACGTAGTGCTGCTTCTGCTTGTTTGCGGTCAGCAATATTCCGGGAAATCTTTGAGGCTCCAATTATATTCCCTGTTTCGTCTTTAATGGGGGAGACGCTCATCGAGACATCGATTAATGTTCCATCTTTCCTTAGCCTCTTTGTATCGTAGTGTTCGATGCGTTCTCCTCGCTGGATTTTGGTGAGAATTTCGTTTTCCTCATTTCGATAGTCTGCGGGAATCAGTTTTGTCCCTGATTGCCCTACTATTTCGACCGCTGTATAGCCAAAAATTGTTTCTGCTCCTACATTCCAACTTGTAATTACACCCTCTAAATCTTTGCTGATAATGGCATCTTCCGAAGACTCAACGATCGCAGCTAGTCGGGCGATCGCAATTTCTGCCTGTTGTCGCTGGTGAATTTCCCATTCCAACTGGCGATTTGCTTTTTTGAATTGATGGACTTCGCGATAACTAACTTGTGCGAGATACACGACTGACATCAGCAGCCCCACTAAAATTAAGCCACCAATTAACACAACTATTGGTAAATTAAAATTTTCCTTTTCTACTAAATCTAAATTGCGATCGATATCTAGTCGCCACTCTGCACTATAGGCTCTTATTACAACTGTTTTATGCAGTGAATAATGAGATGATAACTCTTGACCGTAGATCAAATTTGTGCCATCATATATAGCCACATTGTACCCAGGTGGCACTTTTAAAATACTGTCAAATAGAGTTTGAAACTTAAAAACTCCGACAATAAACCCATCAAACCGCTCCCCTACAAATAAAGGAAAACTTGCTAGAAATCCTTGACCCCCTTGAACGAGTGAAATTTTGCGAGTTAACATAGGTTGACGCAAATCACGAGCCACTTGCAAAGTGATTTTGCGACGCAGTTCCCGATTAAGATCTAGGTTTTGCGCTGCCTCATTCCCAGCCAGCGGCACAACCGATCGCACTTTAAATGATCGATCGACTAATTCGATCGCCTGATAACCGTAGAAATCCTTTACATAAGCCTCTGCATCGGCTTCCCAAAGAGCCTTTGGCGTACCGCCATTGGCTTCCCAGCGATTCGCCATTTGCCGAAGTGTCAACACCCGAATTGATAATCCTTCGCTCAGTTGTGACTGAATCGCATTGGCTTCCTGCTGAATTAACTGCTCGATGTGAATTTGTCCGTTGATGGTTAGCTGTTGCCACGTAAATAAAACAGCAAGAGAGGCCACCACACCAAGCAAAAGAGGTAGCAATCGTTTAAGTAGTGTTTGGTCTAAACTTATAATTACTTTGCGTCGAGGTATCACCATAAATTAAGCGATAGATGAATAGAGTTTTCTTCTCTTTCTTGGGTTAGAGTTGGGTAATTTAATGAGGCAACAAAAAAAGTGTCGATTGTGAAAACCAGTTAGCCATAAGACAATATATAAACTTTATCCCCCCTAAATAGAGCTATTAGATTCCACCGGCAAAGAATGTTGTTCCTTAACCCCTAGCCCTCTAACTAGATTTAGAGAGGGCGATGAGCCACATCTGCTCAGATTGTAAATAGGTATTGTTTGCCAACATTGGCGACAAAACCAGTAGATTTGATGCTCGCGAACGTGACGCAGCATTTGATTCGAGCAGCAGGGGCAGTGTGGCATAAAGACCTATTTTTTAACTAAGGGGTGTTTCACTCTTGTTGCAAAGTGCTGTAAGCTCGGTTGAAGCAACCATAACAATACCCTGTAAAAAAAAAATCTTTTGTAAAGCATATAAAAGGGTTAAGGAAAAGATACAAGTGTAAACATTCCGTAATAAAATTAAGAGGGCAGAGAATTTTTATCCCACAATACGCACCTTGTAATGTCCATCTGGTTTGTTATAATTCTACACTATTCAGATGCAGCTTTTGAGACCCATTCCTACATAAAATGGTTTTCCTGTTCCCTGTTCCTAGATTTAATATGAGAGTCTAAATCCAGCCCAACAAATTGGCAGTTTGAACAGGAACCATAGCTGGGGATCGAGGGGATTTACAATAACTGGTGGCAGGTGATATTGATAGTTTTAATTAATTGTTGACTATAGCAAGGTAATAAGTTGTCAAACCAATTCTTCCCCAAAACTTCTTGGTGTGTATAACCCGTGACGCGGAAGAAGAAAGGATTTACGTAGTTAACATTTTGGGATCGATCGAGTGCGACAACGATCGACTGCACGTTATCCAATAGCGATCCCCAGCTTCGTTATTGATGATAGCAGATCGCACGGGCAAAGCAATTAGGTTATCGGCTCGGCTTTGCGATTTTGGCTGTGCCAGCTTTTTTGGGGCTGATATAGCAATCCTTGCAGGAGTGGTAAATTTTTTACCCCACCCCAACCCTCCCCGAACCCGCTGGGAGTCCGTAAGAAATTGACAAATGATTTATGATTGGTATAGTGCTGTTGCTACTTCAGCGAATTTATCTTAATCCGCGCGATTTTGAAGCAGGAGCTTTAGAAATCAAAAAAGGGCTGCCGGGGCTGTTTTGGGTTTCTTTAGATACTTTAGGGTTGATTGGGGCTGGCTATGGGATTTTCCCTTCATTACCTTTGACCAGGCGCAAAAACGGATACAACCCCCCGACTCCTGTGGTGGAGAACTCAAGATTTTAGACGAAAGTTCCACCTCCCAGATTCATCTGTGGAGTAAATCTCAAATCTCAAATCCTTCGACTCAGCGCTTACACCCAAGCCTCAAATCTCAAATCGACTGACTTTCACAGAAGCGCGATCGCATTTGACAGCCAGATTCCGCTATTTTACGCTTGGGCGATGGGAATTGATGCGATCGCAGCCCTGATTTTTGGGCGGCAAGTTCGATCGCATCGGCATCTCGGCCCTGATCTTTGCAGTGATTTTTTCTTCACTGTTTGCCCCCTTGGTATTCTTCGCAAACGGGCAGGGGCATTGCTAGAAATGATTTTATGGGGTATAGGTATGGGAGCCGAGGAATCGACTTTGAAAGCTGCCGTAGCTGGACTTGTGCCTGCCGACAAAATAGGTTCCGCCTATGGGATATTTAACACAGGCTATGGCTTATCATAGTTTCTGGGCAGTTTGGCGATGGGAATTTTGTACGATCGCTCAATTACTTGGCTGGTTGTATTTTCAGTTGCGCTCCAACTCGCTGCTATTCCCGTATTGTTCCTGGTGAAAAAGCGATCGTTTGTCACAGAAAATTGGCCGAATACTCGGCAGTCATACCATTTTCGATTTTCGATTTTTGATTTTCGATTGACAATGACTGACTGCATCATGGTTTGGGGCTTGCCTGCCGTTGTATTATTTGACGAAACTGGTATCAATTAGCTGTTATCCGTTGTCAGTTTACCAGAGTTTTTGACGGCTGATTAATGACTAATAACTAAAATTAAACAAAACATAGGAGGTTGAGTTGTGATAGTTAAAACAGCAACAGAGTGCCTCATTACCTTAGAAGGCGTTAGCAAAGCTTACCAGCAGCCCAACGGTCAAAAAATCTCTATTTTAGAGCCAATTAATTTAGAGCTGCGATCGGGCGAAATAGTAGCTTTGCTCGGGCCTTCCGGTTCGGGTAAATCAACATTAATGCGGATAATTGCCGGACTTATCCCGCCCAGCGGCGGTCGAGTTCTTTACCACAATCGTCCTTTAGTCGGCTTAAATCCTGGGGTGGCAATTGTATTTCAAAACTTTGCCCTTTATCCTTGGCTGACGGTACTAGAAAATGTAGAATTAGGCTTAAAAGCTAAAGGAGAAGTGGCAGAAACGCGCAGGCAAAAAGCCTTGCGTATGATTGACATTATTGGTTTAGACGGATTTGAAAATGCTTATCCGAAAGAACTTTCCGGCGGAATGCGGCAGCGGGTGGGATTTGCTAGAGCTTTGGCGGTGGAACCCGAATTGCTTTGCATGGATGAACCATTTTCAGCTTTAGACGTGCTGACGGCAGAAAACTTGCGGTTTGAGTTATTAGATTTGTGGCTAGAAAAGAAGATTCCGACTAAAGCTGTTTTAATCGTAACTCACGGGATTGAGGAAGCGGTAATTTTAGCCGATCGAGTTGTAGTCTTGGGCCGCAATCCGGGGCGAATTCGCGCCGAATTGACAGTGACTTTGCCGCACTACCGCGATCGTAAAACTGCGGAATTCCAAGCTCTCGTAGACCAAGTTTACAAAATTCTCACCAATCCTGACTTGAGCGACGAAACAGTGACAGAACCTGCTGAAAGTGCCGCTGCTGTGTCTCAAACTCAACCCCCTGAAAGCGCTAAATACCAATCTCTGCCGCAGGTGCGAACCGGTGCGATCGCAGGTCTGTTGGAACTCTTGGAAGACCGCAAGGAAAAAGACCTCTACCGCCTCGGTCAAGAATTAATGTTAGAGGTTGACGACATTTTGCCGATCGTGGAAGGAGCAAAATTAATGGATTTTCTGGTAATCCAAGAAGGCGACCTCATTTTAACTCCTGTTGGCATTCAGTTCATTGCCGGCGGAATTGACCAGCGCAAACAAATTGTTCGCACCCAAATTCTCAGCAATATTCGCCTCGTACAGCAAATTTCTCTAATGCTTCAGGCTAAGCGCAATCACCGCATTTCTGAAGAATTAATTTTGGATATTCTAGAAGCCCACTTTAGCCCCAAAGAAGCAATGCGGCAATTGAAAACTGCTATTGACTGGGGTCGCTATGCAGAGTTATACAGTTACGATGAGCCTGGGGGGGAAGTGTTCTTAGAAGCGGAAGAAAAAGCGGAGTAGTTATTTGCTATTTGTTATTTGTTATTTGTTAGTTGTTGGTTGTTATTTGTGATTTGTGATTTGTTATTTGTTAGTTGTTGGTATCTTAGTCTTGTTCCCAGGCTCGGCCTGGGAATACATACCCGGAGGCTCTGCCTCCAATAACCAATTAACCAATGACCAATAACCAATTAACCAATTAACCAATTAACCAATAACCAATGCCCGATACCCGATGCCCGATACCCGATGCCCGATGCCCGATGCCCGATGCCCGATGCCCGATGCCCGATTCCCGATGCCCGATGCCCGATTCCCATTCCCAATAACTAATTATTATGACAAGACCTCTAACACCCGCCAATAAAACTTTAGAAAGGTCAGCTTGGACTTGGCAAGACGGCTTGCTGATTCTAGCAATCTTCTCTCTAATTTTGGTCATTGTCCAAACAGCTTCTCAATTCAGCAGTGACTACAACCCAAATTTTCAAATTGAGACTACGCTAAATGTCTTGCCAGCATATACAGCCCAGAGTCTTTTACGCATGGCAGCAGCCTATTTGTTATCCCTCCTGTTTACCCTAGTTTATGCTTATTCTGCTTACCGCTTTCCCCTCGCCGCGAAAATTTTAATTCCCTTGTTAGACATTTTGCAGTCGATTCCTGTTTTATCTTTTTTGCCGGGAGTTGTTTTAGCGCTAGTTACTTTATTTCCAGGTCAAAGAATCGGCGTAGAACTCGCATCGATTATCTTAATATTTACTGGGATGACTTGGAATATGACCTTTAGTTTCTATCAGTCGCTTTCCGGCATTCCGCGAGAACTTAAGGAAGCTGCTCAAGTTTATCGGCTCAATGCTTGGCAGCAGTTCTGGACGTTAGAATTGCCCGCTGGTGCGATCGGACTGGTGTGGAACAGTGTCATGTCAGTAGCGGGCGGCTGGTTCTTTTTGATTGCGATCGAATCTTTTACCTTGGGTGACAAAAACTTTAATTTGCCCGGACTCGGTTCCTATTTGGGCAAGGCAGCCAATGAAGGTAATTTTGTGGCGATCGGCTGGGGTTTAGCAGTATTAATTGCTGTTATTATAGCCGTAGACTTTTTGATATGGCAGCCTTTGATTGCTTGGGCGGAAAAGTTTAAATATCAAGCCGTGGAAGCTACCAATGTACCGCAGTCAAACTTGTTGGATTTTTTGAGGCGATCCGCGACGCTGCGGGTATTGAAGTCGCGCATCTCGCCGATTAGAGACAGTTTCGATCGCGGTTTGGCAAGAGCTTTTGCACCTGCTAATTTACCAACAAATCCCAGACAAAAAAGCCGCATCGGAAATTGGATAAATTGGATATTTGTCAGCGGGTTTGCCGTCATTGTGCTTTGGGGAACTTGGGAAGCGGTGCTGCTGCTGCGGTTGCTGAATTTGTCTGACTGGCAAAAAGTCATGACTGGTGCATTTTTCACGGCTTTGCGAGTCATTTGCGCGCTATTTTTATCGCTGCTGTGGACAGTGCCGGTCGGAGTGGCGATCGGTCGAAATCCGCGTTTAGCTCAAATTTTGCAGCCATTAGTACAAATAGCAGCTTCTGTACCGGCAACCGCTTTATTTCCCGTATTGCTACTAGCTTTAATTCAGGCTGGGGGCGGCTTGCAAATTGGTTCTGTGGCGCTGATGATGTTGGGTACAATGTGGTATTTACTGTTTAATGTTATTGCTGGCGCTCAAGCCATACCTTCGGAGTTATTTGAAGCTGCCCAAGTTTACAAACTATCCCTAGTTCAGCGCTGGAAAAGTTTGATTTTACCGGGAATTTTTCCCTACTTAATCACAGGAATTATTACTGCCGTTGGCGGAGCTTGGAATGCCAGTATTGTCAGCGAATACGTGCAGTTTAAAGGTCAAATTGTTACTACAGAGGGTTTGGGAGAAACTATTTCTCAGGCGACGGCATCTGGGAATTTTCCCTTGCTTTTGGCTGCTACTTCTGTGATGTCGTTGTTGGTTGTATTGACTAACCGTTTGGTTTGGCGGCCGCTTTACCGTTTGGCAGAAGAAAAATATCAATTATTGGTTTAATTTGGGTAGTAAAATAGCAGTGAAATATAGCAGCCAAAGCTGATCGAGAGCCGCTGGAAATTATTGGATATGGCGACTTAATTAAAATAGGCGACACTTGTGTGTGGCAAAAAGCCCGAAACTTAATTTTAGAGTGTGCAGGTTGAAGTTAGCCGATCGCAGCACCCAAAACAGCCCGATCGGCCAAAATTAGACCACCAAAATATATTGACAATATGGTTTTTTTGTGTATCATGTTAAAAACCAGTAAAAGATCTATTTAGATGCCAAACTGATGAACTCAGCACTAACTAACAAAAACCTAAAAATCGCAGCATTTACAGCCATATTTGCGATATTATTCCCTGCTGTTTTACCTACAGTTGCCTCAGCCCAGACAACACTAGAAGAAATTCGGCAAACCGGAATTCTCAAAGCAGGCATCAGAAAAGACGCCCCTCCCTTCGGCTACTTAGAAGGCGAAAAATGGCAAGGAGTTTGCATCGAAGGCTTAGAATTTTTCAGAGCTGACTTAGAAAAGAAAATAAATCGCTCCGTCCGCTTAGAAAAAATAGAAACAGACCTCAACGAATCAGCCGAAAAAGGGCGCTTTCGCAGCGTTACCAGCAAGCGCGCTCACCTAGAATGCGGGCCTAATACAATCCTAAAAAATCCCCCCAGCGGGATTGCATATTCGCTGCCTTTTTTATACAGCGGCACTTATTTGTTAGTAAAGCCAGAAAACAGAGTGAGAGTCAACCCTTCTGGATTCCTGCAAGACGTGACCGTTGGCGTGCTAAGCGGTTCTCTTACTCAACAATTCATTGCAGGCCGATATCAACTAGCCAACCAGCGCATTTATGAAGGTATCGGGGGCCGAGAGTCGGGTGTAAAAGATGCGGTATCAGGAGCAATCGATGCCTTCGCTAGCGACGGAATGCTGTTAGTAGGAGAAGCTCTGAGACAGGGTTTAACTCCAAGCCAATATTCTGTTATACCGGAGCAGCCTTTAACCTGCATTTCCTACGGCATGATCTTGCCAGCAAGCGATACTGAATGGAAAGAAACAGTCAATAATTTTATTCGCAATCAAAGTTCGACGAACCTGTTGGAAAAAGTGCTCGGACGCAATTCTCCTTTCTTTCCGATGAGTGTCGCCGATCAAGATAAATGTATTTGAACCCAAATCGCGCAAGGTGCTCGGCGCGCACCAGAAAAATAGGTGTAAGATGCGGAGATTGTCAGGGCAAGTCCGATCGCTGCAACCAGTGGCGTCAATAAGCTCTAAACTGGATTCAGGAAGGCGCGCAGCACAGGTTTAGGAGGGTCATCAGTGACAGAAAAAAGTTATCAATCGTCTTCTCTACCCACCTACGCGCGAAAAGAACTGCGGGAATTAGTTCGATCGCAGTTAAGGGCCCTGTTGGAAGAAGGAGACTTTAAAGGAGCAAAAGCGATTTTGCACCCGGTGCAGGAAGCCGACATAGCTGAAGCTATCGAAGGCTTGCCAGAAACCATGCAAGTAATAGCTTTCCGCTTGCTTTCCAAAGACGAAGCCATCGCAGTTTACGAATATCTCGACTCCAGCGTTCAGCAGTCCCTGTGCGAAAAATTCAAACGCCAAGAAGTCCTCGATATTGTAGACAAAATGTCGCCGGACGATCGAGCTAAACTCTTTGACGAACTGCCGGCAATATTAGTCCGTCGCCTGTTGGGTGAATTGAGTCCGACGGAACGCGAAGCAACGGCGCAACTCTTGGGTTACGAAGCCAGTACCGCCGGCCGGATCATGACCCCGGAATACATTTCTCTGAAAGAAAGCTTTACCGTCGCCCAAGCTTTAGACCGAATTCGCTCTTTGGCTAAAACTACAGAAACAATTTATTCTCTTTACGTCACCGACGCCGGACGCAGCTTGACCGGCATTTTATCCTTGCGGGATTTAGTCACTTCCCCCCTCGACAAAACTGTGGGCGAAATTATGACCCGCGACGTAGTTTCTGTTCAAACAGGAACGGATCAAGAAGAAGTAGCTAGGCTGATCCAGCGTTACGATTTTTTAGCTGTGCCCGTTGTAGACCGCGAACAGCGCCTGGTCGGGATCATTACAGTTGACGACGCGATCGACATTTTAGAACAAGAAGCCGCCAAAGATATTTATACCTTGGGCGGCGTCCAGTCCGGCGGCGACAATTATTTTCAGACCGATTTAATTACCGTTGCCCGGAAAAGGGTCGTGTGGCTGTTTGTTCTGCTTTTAACTAATACTGTCACCGGCGCAATTATTCGAGCTCAAGAAGATATTTTGCACCAAGTAGTCGCCCTAGCAGCCTTTATTCCACTGCTGACTGGCACTGGAGGCAATGTCGGAGCTCAGTCCTCAACTGTTGTAATTCGCGGTTTGAACACTGATGAAATTACAGCAATGGGGCCGTTTCAAGTAATTGTTCGCGAGGGGATGGCGGGAGCGCTGCTAGGAGGTATATTGGGGACTGTAGCGACGGGCTGGGCTTATACTCTGCAAGGGAGTTTAGCAGTGGCACTCGCGGTGGGAGTGAGTTTGTTTGCGATCGCAATTTTAGCTTCTATTGCCGGTTCAGCTCTGCCGTTTCTATTTCGTTCTTTGGGTTTAGACCCCGCTTTAATGTCTGCTCCCTTTATTACCACCGCAGTTGATGTCCTCGGGGTCTTGATTTATTTCACTTTAGCTCGACTAATTTTGCAGATTTAATATATTTAATTAGATGGCTGTGAATAAAAAACTTAATCGGTTTTTCACCACTGCTAAACTCGGGGTCAACGTGCGATTCCATACCGGATATCTGCACGGGCGCGTACTTTATTTTTATCCGCATACTTGCACCAGTTGAAAAAAAGAATGCAACTATAGGCCCGTGCTCCAAACTCCGAGCTTCATCAGTCATTCCAAATCTAAAATCTAAAATCTAAAATCTAAAATCTAAAATGGTATTAGCCTATGTCATCATCCAATTCACAAACCAAAATCCAAAATCCCAAGTCGAGCAATTTGTTAGAAACTGCTGAAGTGGTTTTTCTTGCTGCCTCTGCTTTGGGATTGGCTGTTAGTTTGGTTTGGGGGCAGAGCGTTTATGCTCAAGTGCCTGTAGTGATTTCGTTGGTGTTAAATTTTGTGAACCGGCAGAAGTTGCACGGGCAAGTTAAAGCAAGTACGGCGGCAACGTTCGATCGCGTAAATCAACAAGGAGCTACTACCGATCGCGCGATCGAGCAATTGCAACTTGCTGTAAATGCTTTAGATGAAGCTCTTTCTAAAACATCTCGCGAAAATCTCACTGTTGGGCAGGGAGAAAATGTGCACTCTCTCATTTCAGCAATTGAGAACCTGCGCCAGCGATTAATAATTTTAGAAAAAACTATTAAAATGATTCAAAGCGAGATCGAACTCACCAGCCGCCAATTCAAACAGCGGCCGGAGTTGCAACAAGTCGAAACTTTGACAACAATAATTCTGGACTTGCAGCAGTTTATCAACGAACTGCCGCAGTGGGGCAGTTTGCAGCAGCGGCAGCTAACAGAACTTCAGCAAAAAGTAGACAATGCTTTGGCTGAGCTATCTGAAGAAATTGCTGTGATTCCCAACCGCGTGCAGGAGGCAGTAGCTAGTAGCGGGGGGGAAATTAACCCAGAGCTTGGTTCGGGTTTGAATGCCGATCGAAAGAAAGCCTATCGACCTAAAACCCAGAATGAGAAAATTCGCCAGAAATATCCCAGAGCTTATGTCAAGTGGAGTCAGGATGAAGACGAAAATTTGAAGCAAGAATATGCTAGCGGTCAACAAATTGGCGAATTAGTTCAGAGATTTCAGCGACAGCCTAGTGCCATTCGTTCGCGATTACAAAAATTAGGCTTAATCGAATAATGGGAATGGTATAGACAAAAATGAGTAAATCTAAAATCTAAAATCTAAAATCGGCAATAACAAAACGATCGCCCTTTTTTTTAAAAGAGCGATCGTTTTATTTCTTTATTCAGTACCGGCTGCCAACAGCGGGCCACTAACATTACATCTCAAGGCTTTTTAGCCTGGGTCTACCTCATTCTAGAAATCTTGGGGTAACAAAGAACTTAAACGCTCCAACAAAGGATCGGAATTCCGAGGAGGAGCAACCTCAGCATCTGACACTAAATTATCATCCGCCACAGACTCAGACTCAATCGAGCCAGGCTCTACTACTTTTGAAACTTGGGCAAAAGAAACTTGAGCAAACTTACTGTTAACACTCCCCTGCAACTGATCCAACTGCGCGCTGAGTTGACTCAGGTGATGTTCCAGTCCCTCCAAACGGCTTAATTCCTCCGCAGAAACATTGTGCTCAAACTCAGCAAATTTGACCACAAGTTCAGCAATACGCTGTTCCAACCGTTGAAAGCTCTGTGTAGAGCTAGCAGACTCAGATACAGACAAAAACTGCCACAAAGCTTGCTTGCAGAGATTGCTGAAAGTCTGATACTTCGTGAAAGCCAACTCTTTTTCAATAGCGGCCAGCAAAGTTTGATCCGCAGCATCTTCAGTAAACGCCACCGAGAAATTCGCCTTATTTTTTGCCCACAGTGCCATAGGGTTCAAGCCTTAATCCGTTACTTTATCGTGGCTAGCTGAGCCTCAGCATAAATAAACTGTCCCAAAGCATTAGCTTTCCGAGAAGGCTGAGCCAAGTGAGCCTTAAGATTGGCGTCTTTAAGCAAAGGTTGCAGCACCTCCCAGAAAAACTCGCCTCCGCCGCCAGTCAGAACCACATCCGTCACCCGTTCCGGCAGCCACTGCACCAAACGTTCGGACAGTTCGTTAGCGAAAGCCTCCCGCAAATCCTTAATAATCGGATCTAAATTAGTCGGCTTAGTCGCTCCTCTCGGACGGTAGAAACGCTGGCCTTCTGGTTTATTCACCGCTTCCAGTAAAGACAGAGATTGAGGGTCTGCCCCCGGAATCTTTGAGGCAACTTGTTCGTAGAACTTGTTCATGGCGAAGGAATCGCTCTTAGAAGCCGCGCGGGCAAACCGGAAACGATCGACCATTAACAAATCGGTAGTTTGGTGTCCGATATCGACAACAGCCACCGACAGTTCGGGCAACTCCGGCGTAAACTCCTTGTTGTCTTGAGCCTCGCACCAAATCAGGCTGCCGAAGCCTTCGGGCATCACCCAAACGTGACTGATGTTAATATCCACACGCTCGCCCCTGTACACCACAACGTGGGGAGAGCGCAGTTGGCTGATAATCTCTTCCTTTTCTTTCTCAAACTGATCCTGGGAATAAAACGGCAAACCCAGCACAACTGCTATTTCGCCCTTCATCTGGAAATATCCAGCACAGGAAAAAACCTTAACCAAAGCATCTACTACTTTCGACTGGTCGGCGCCGCCGAGATTAGCGCCAAAATCTGCAGCCAGTTGGCCTATAGCGTACCCTTTGCCCTGGTACTCCAGCCACATATCCAACAGAGGGTCTGTTGCTTTCGACTCAAAGCTGCCGCCGCGAACCTTTTCAACGGGCATAGCAGCCACGTTGGCAGGGATGAAAACAACGCTGCTGGGGTTGCGACTCACGCAGGCTTTAGTTGCCGTCCGACCCAAATCAGCACTAATAATCGATTTGTGAGAAGCGATCTTAGTCTGCTGCGTCAGCATAGCCGAATTAGGAACAAGCTGTCTAGTTGTCATTGAAATGTGTTACCTCACTGAGCCTCACCATTATCATGCCTTATCCCTTGACACTGCCACGATTAAAGACAGTGGGTTTTGCGGCGATTCTTCTAACTCTACCTAGATTGGTATCGAAATCAGCACCAAACATTATATTCGGGACGATCGCCCTTACCGTAACTAACCTAACTTTTTCTGGAGCGATCGTCGTTTAAGCTCTGTTGCCTGAGAGTGCATTGTTAAGTTAAATTTAGTTAAGATTCTGAGTGTAAACTTTTGTCGCACTTCTCCGACACCGCGATCTTACCCGATCTGTCCCCAATTCAAGGCATCCGCATTTATGAAAATTTCTTGGCGAACTATACTACTTTGGACTTTACCCGCCTTAGTCATCGGCTTTTTCTTGTGGCAGGGGGCCTTTGCCCCATCCCCCACAGAAATGACCAAGAACACCGCCAGTACCCGCCTCAGCTACGGTCGATTCTTAGATTACTTAAACGCCGGCCGAGTGACCAGCGTTGACCTTTACGACGGAGGCCGGACGGCTATTGTCCTAGCAGTCGATCCCGAACTGGACAATCACGAGCAGCGGTGGCGGGTGGACTTGCCCTCAAATGCCCCGGAACTGGTTTCTAGACTCAGAGACTCCAAAATCAGCTTCGACACTCACCCACTGCGCAACGACGGCGCTGTCTGGGGACTTTTAGGCAATCTAGTATTTCCCCTCTTGTTAGTAGGAGGGCTGTTTTTCCTCTTCCGCCGCGGTGGCAACGTTCCCGGTGGCCCGGGCCAAGCCATGAATTTTGGCAAATCCAAAGCTCGCTTTCAAATGGAAGCTAAAACAGGCGTACTGTTCGACGACGTAGCAGGCGTTGAGGAAGCCAAAGAAGAACTTCAAGAAGTGGTGACATTCCTCAAAAAACCCGAACGCTTCACCGCAGTCGGGGCGAAGATTCCCAAAGGCGTGCTGCTAGTGGGTCCTCCCGGAACCGGTAAAACCCTGCTGGCAAAAGCGATCGCAGGCGAAGCAGGCGTACCTTTCTTCAGCATCTCCGGTTCGGAATTTGTTGAAATGTTCGTCGGTGTCGGCGCTTCCCGCGTTCGCGACTTGTTCAAGAAAGCTAAAGAAAATGCTCCTTGCATCATCTTTATCGATGAAATCGATGCAGTGGGCCGCCAGCGCGGCGCCGGTATCGGCGGCGGTAACGACGAACGGGAACAAACCCTGAACCAGTTGCTGACCGAAATGGACGGTTTTGAGGGCAATACTGGCATTATCATCATTGCTGCCACGAACCGCCCCGACGTGCTCGACTCAGCGCTGCTGCGTCCGGGACGTTTTGACCGCCAAGTTAGCGTAGATACGCCGGATATCAAAGGCCGCTTGGAAATTTTGGAAGTTCACGCGCGCAACAAAAAACTGGCTCCAGAGATTTCTTTGGACGCCATCGCCCGCCGCACTCCTGGCTTTACCGGCGCTGATTTGGCTAACTTGCTCAACGAAGCTGCTATTTTAACTGCCCGCCGCCGGAAAGAAGCGATTACGATGCTCGAAGTTGACGATGCAGTCGATCGCGTGGTAGCAGGTATGGAAGGCACTCCCTTGGTGGACAGCAAGAGCAAGCGCTTGATTGCTTACCACGAAATCGGCCACGCGATCGTCGGTACAATCATTCAAGCCCACGATCCAGTTCAAAAAGTTACCTTAGTTCCTCGCGGACAGGCCCGCGGCTTGACTTGGTTCATGCCCAGCGAAGACCAAGGTTTGATTTCTCGATCGCAAATTTTGGCCCGGATTAGCGGTGCTTTGGGTGGCCGCGCAGCCGAAGAAGTAGTTTTCGGCGATGCCGAAGTAACCACCGGTGCCGGCAACGACTTGCAGCAAGTCAGCGGCATGGCGCGCCAAATGGTGACTCGCTACGGGATGTCTACCTTGGGCCCGATCGCCCTGGAAGCTCAGCAAAGCGAAATTTTCCTCGGCCGCGACTACACAGCGCGATCGGAATATTCCGAAGAAATTGCCTCTCGGATTGACGGACAAGTCCGGGAAATTGTCGATCGCTGCTACGACGACGCGCGCCGAATTATTCGCGAAAATCGCACCGTGGTCGATCGCTTAGTCGATTTGTTGATCGAAAAAGAAACCATCGACGGCGAAGAGTTGCGCCTAATCGTCTCTGAGTACACTTTTGTTCCTGAAAAAGAACAATATGTTCCTCAGCTTTAAGACTTGTTTAAAAATTAGGGACACGGCAATGCCGTGTCTTTAAAAAGTAGGGACGCAGCACTATTGCCACGTCCCTACTTTTTTATTAAACTGTCAATAATATTCAACCGCCCCTAAACGCCAATTAACGCAGATGAATACTAAATTTGCCATACATACTAAGAATTCGTCATTTTTTTTAATAGCAACTTTTATTTTTGTTTGTATCAATACTTTGAGCGCCCGCGCTGAAAAATTAAGATGTTTTGTAGATGTTTGCCTCGACCCCAGCAGCGTTGAATTAAGTAAATCGGATATTCCCGGTGCTCCTTCTTATCCAGTCAGAACTATTTTAGGAACTCAACAGTTTAGTAAGCAGAAATTGTTGGCGCAAATGGAAGTTAACTGCCAGCAGCGACAGTTTAGAACTGTCAGAGTTAGCGAAGATGGCGAAAATTGGTCTAATTTCGATCCGAGATGGACTTTAGTCGATCGCAACTCATCTTTGTCGGGGCTGGTTGACTATACTTGTCAATTGGCGATCGCAGAACAATAGAATCAATAAGTAGACCCAGAAAAAAAACAGAGCACCTATATCTTCAACATTGGGCTTGCGGGTGCAAGTCTGACAAGCAGCGCTTGAAACCGCCGAGTGTTAATATGACACTCAATCTAAAATCTAAAATCTAAAATCTAAAATCGGATGACAAACTCCACCGAATACCGGCAAAGACGCGAACAGTTAATGGCAAAAATTGGCAGCGGGACGGCGATATTTCGCAGCGCGCCCGCAGCCGTCATGCACAACGATGTAGAATACGCATACCGACAAGATAGCGATTTTTTCTACTTAACCGGTTTCAACGAAGCTGCGGCGGTAGCAGTGCTCGCGCCGCACCACGAAGAACACAAGTTTGTTTTGTTTGTGCAGCCAAAAGACTTGGAAAAAGAAACTTGGCACGGTTATCGTGCCGGAGTAGAAGGCGCTAAGGAATTGTACGGCGCGGATGAAGCTTTCCCCATCGCCGAACTTGCGGAAAAATTGCCGAAATATTTAGAAAAAGCCGATCGCATATACTATCACTTCGGGCGCGATCGTAGTTTCGACCAAACAGTCCTCAATCACTGGCAGCGCTTGATGGCAACCTACCCGAAACGCGGCACGGGCCCCACAGCAGTCGAAGATTCCAACATCATTTTACACCCGATGCGGCTGGTGAAAAGCGAAACTGAATTAGCATTAATGCGAAAAGCAGCTAATATCTCAGTTGCAGCGCACAACCGCGCCCAAGAATTCGCCAAACCTGGCAGGTACGAATACGAAATCCAAGCTGAAATAGAACATACTTTTGGCTTAAATGGCTGCACTCCCGCTTACCCTTCAATTGTTGCATCCGGTTACAATTCCTGCGTCCTCCACTACATCGAAAACAACCGACAAATGCAGGAAAACGATTTGTTGCTAATAGATGCCGGTTGTGCTTGCGACTACTACAACGCTGATATTACTCGCACGTTTCCTGTCAGCGGCAAATTTACAGCCGAACAACAGATAATTTATGACTTAGTTTTGCAAGCACAATTGCAGGCAATTAGTCAAGTATATCCGGGAAATCCTTACAGCAAAATTCACGAAACAGCGGTGCGCGTTTTGGTGGAAGGTTTAATGGATTTAAAACTTTTGGTGGGGGACATTGAAGAGATAATTAAAGAAGAGAAATACAAGCCATTTTATATGCACCGCACTGGTCATTGGCTGGGATTGGACGTGCACGATGTCGGCGTTTATCAGTACGGCGAAAATCCGCAAGTTTTGCAGCCAGGACAAGTGCTGACGGTGGAACCTGGGATTTATATTTCTCCTCATATTAAACCAGTTGAAGGACAGCCGGAGGTTCCTGAAAAATGGCGCGGTATTGGCGTGAGAATTGAAGATGATGTTTTGGTGACACTTGAGGGCCAGGAAGTCTTGACGGCGGGAGTTCCTAAATAAAGGTAGAAGGCTTTGGGTACAAGTCAATCGATTTTAGATTTTAGATTTTAGATTTTAGATTGACCCCACGGATAAATTCGGGGGGCAAGTTTCATCGGATACAGGTTTTTTATTTCTGGACGGATGAATCCCGGGGCTTGTATCCTGGATGCTTTCGGTCAAGAAAGATTGGCTACTTAAGTTGGCAGTAAAGGCTTGAGCTTTGTTAGTATTAACTAGAAAAAGCTCAAGCCCGCAACTGGCAAACCTAGAGCCATTATGTGTATTGATCCTGCCAAGATCGATCGACCTCTCGAAACCTGCGAAGCATTAGTAGCAGAGCAAAAAGCAAAAATTCGGCAACTTGAAGAGGATTTGCAGCAGCAGAGAGAATTGTGCCAGAAATTAGAAGCACAACTCAAAGCAGTCGAGAATGCTGGCTTTTCGGGTTCGGCAACTGAATTTGATATCACCGAGGACGATCGCATTCGGTTAATCGCATCTCTGGAAAAAAGCCAGGAAATGTACCGAACTCTCATCAAACATTATCCGAATGGTTCGGTGTTTTTGTTCGATCGCGATTTGCGCTATACTCTGGTTGACGGCCAAGGGTTAGCAGTAGTTGGTTTGTCCAAAGAACTGTTGGAAGGCAAAACATTGTGGGAAGTATCCCCACCAGAAGATTTGCCACTTTTTGAGACTACATATCGCGCGGCTTTGGCAGGAAAAGAGAATACTTTTGAATATAAATACGGCAATCGCGTTTATTCAACAACAATTGCTCCCGTCAAAAACAACCGGGAAGAAATTTTTGCAGGCATGGTCGTTACTCAAGATATTACCGAAAAAAAACAGGTAGAAATAGCGCGGGAAGAAATCACAAATCAGCTAGAAATTAAATATCAAAAGCGCACTGAAGACTTGAAAACAGCCAACAATCAATTGCAGGAAGAAATTATCTATCGCTGGCGCGCCGAAAAAGCTCTGCGGGAAAGCCAGGAACAGCTAGAATTGTTTTTCTCTCAATCTTTAGATGGCTTTTTCTTTATGATGCTGGACGAACCGATTAACTGGGACGATACAGTTGAAAAAGAAAAAGTTTTGGATTACGTGTTTGCTAACGGGCGGGTAACGAAGGCAAACGATGCTTTGATCGCTCAATACGGAGGTACTAGAGAAGAGTTTATTGGTAGGACGCTTTACTCTTTTTTCTCCCACAACTTGACTGGTGGCAGAGAGATAATCAGGCAATTTTTTGATGCTGGCCGAATTCACATCAAAAATGACAATCGCAAGTTTGACGGGCTTATAATTTGGGTGGAAGGCGACTATATTTGCATTTACGATTCCCACGGCCGAATCGTCGGATATTTTGGCGTGCAGCGCGATATTAGCGATCGCACAAAAGTAGAAGCGACCCTCAGAGATAGCGAAGAACGCTTTCGGGCGACCGTCGAACAAGCAGCAGTCGGCATTACCCACCCTGACCAAACAGGCCGCTATTTGCGAGTCAATCAAAAATTCTGCGATATCGTGGGATATACTGCGAGCGAACTGCTGTCCCGAACTTGGATGGACGTTACTTACCCAGAAGATATAGATGCAGATTTAGAACAAAGCAAGCAATTATTTGCCGGGGAAATTGACAGTTATAAAATGGAAAAACGCTTGCTGCGCAAAGACGGCACTGTAGTTTGGGTAAATATTACAGTATCGCTAATCAAAGAACCGCTGAGCGGGGCAATTTACAATGTAGTAGTGACAGAAGAGATTAGCGATAGAAAACAAGCTGAGGCAGCACTGAAAGAGAGCGAAGAAAGGTTCCGACAGCTAGCAGAAAACATTGAAAGCGTGTTTTGGATGTTAAACGTTCAACCCCTGGAAATTATTTATATCAGTCCGGGTTATGCAAAAATTTGGGGCAGAAGCTGTGCTGATTTGTATGCTTGCGAGCGCTTTTTTACAGAGTCCTTCCATCCAGAAGATCGCGACCGCATTATTGCTACCTTCACTAAACAAATTGAGTCTGAAGAGGATATCGAATATCGAATTGTCAGGCCGGACGGCCAAATCCGCTGGATTCACGCTCGGGCTTTTCCGATTAGAAATCAAGCTGGTCAAGTTTACCGCATCGTTGGCATTGCAGAAGATATAAGTGAAAGCAAACAGGCAGAAAAAACCATCCGTGAAAGTGAAGAACGTTTCCGCCAACTAGCAGAAAATATCCAAGATTCCTTCTGGCTGATGTCTGCTGAATTCACCGATTTATTGTATCTGAGTCCAGCTTACGAAAACATCTGGGGGCGCAGCCAGGAAGAATTATATGCCGATCCATTAAAAATGATGGAGTGGGTGCATCCAGAAGATAAACATTTGTTGGAAGAGGCAATGGGGCGAGTGTTGCAGGGCGAGTCCACCAGTACCGAATATCGGATTTTTCGGCCAGATGGCACAATGCGCTGGGTGTGCGATCGAGCTTTTTCCATTTACGACGAAGCGGGCAAAATTTACCGCATCGCGGGTATTGGCGAAGATATCAGCGATCGCAAATTGACCGAGGCCCGCATCCAAGCAGCACTCCGCGAAAAAGAAGTATTGCTCAAAGAAATTCACCACCGCGTCAAAAATAATATGCAGGTAATTTCCAGCTTGCTGCAACTTCAAGCTCAATACATTGAAGACGAAGCGATGCTAACTTTATTTGAAGAAAGCCAGACCCGAATCCATTCAATGGCTTTGATTCACGAGCAACTGTATCAATCCGAACATCTCGATCGGATCGACCTCCCCCTCTACGTCGAAAACTTAGTTGCTAATTTGTATCAATCTTTTGGGTGCGGCAACACTGCAATCCAATTCACTCTCAACGTTGACCCCATTTGTTTAAACATAGAAACAGCGATTCCTTGCGGGTTAATTATTAACGAACTGGTTTCTAATTCGTTAAAATATGCCTTTCCCCCTACCTTAGGAGGAAAAATTAATATTATTTTTTTTAAAGACAGTAATCAGCAATTTAACTTAACTATTCAAGATAACGGTCGCGGATTTCCGGAGGATTTTGACGTGGAAAATACTGAGACATTAGGATTGCAATTAGTTAAAATGTTGGCTTACCAATTAGAGGCGAGTATTGCCATTGACAGTCAGTGTGGAACTTGCTACAATCTAATTTTCAAAGAATTAAATTATCGCCAGCGCATTTAAAAAAAAATGAACCCTATAAAAATTTTGGTTGTAGAAGACGAAGTTATTGTAGCGCAAGACATAGCAGGTCGATTAAAAAAACTCGGATATGTAGTAACAGCTACAGTCTCTTCTGGAGAAGAAGCAATTCAAAAAGCTATAGAAAACCCGCCAAATTTGGTGTTGATGGACATCGTGCTTAAAGGTGACATGGACGGAGTAACAGCGGCAGAAAAAATCCGAACTAATAGGAATGTGCCGACAGTATTTTTAACAGCTTATGCCGACGATAAAACGCTGCAAAGAGCGAAACTTACAGATCCATTCGGTTACATTATAAAACCCTTTCAACAACATGATTTACGGGTGGCGATCGAGATTGCCCTGCACAGACACGAAATCGAAACCAAAATGCGAGAATCTCTCAAAGCCTCGGAAGCAGCCAGAGAGTCGCTGGAAGAAAAATCGCACCGCCAAAATCATTATATTTCAATGGCCGCTCACGAATTGCGCAACCCGCTCAACGCGATTTTAATCTCTGCGGAACTCCTAGAGATCGATCGAACTCGCAGCAGTGACGAATCCCAAGTTAGAACCCTGCGACTGGTGCACTCAGCTACCCAAAAGATGAACCAGCTAATCGACGATATGCTGTTCATGGGTAGAGCAGAAGCAGGCAAACTCAAATGCAATCCATTACCGATAAATTTAGTCGAATTTTGTCAAGAATTGCTCGCTCAATTGCAGTTAGGAAATGAAGCCAAGCACAAACTAACATTCATCCCGTCAGATGTTACCAGCGCGATTTTAGATCAACAATTGCTGCACGGCATTATTTCTAACTTAATCGTCAATGCCATCAAATATTCCCCCAACGGCGGGCAAGTCACCTTGGAATTGGAATACCGTCAAGCAGGCAAGGGAGACAAAGAAGCTATTTTCTGCTTATCTCCTCACTGTTTGTTTGGCAATTCTCAATTTATAAATAGTAACTCTCCTTTACTAATTATGCGTATCCGAGACGAAGGTATCGGAATCCCCGAAACGGAAGTAGGGAAAATATTTGAAATGTTTTACCGCTGCAAGAATACGGGAAAGATTAAAGGTAACGGTTTGGGATTAACAATTGTTAAAAAAGCTGTGGAATTGCAAGGAGGTGCGATCGCCTGCGAAAGCAAAATCGGCGTTGGTACAACCTTCACAGTCGCGCTTCCTTACCTTGCCCTTTCCTCTAAGACTCAACGAGAAACAACTTAAATACCACTACAAACACTAATCAAAGTGTTGCAAAATCCACTCAACCGCCGTCGCTAAATTTGCTGCAATAAAATCCGGTTTAGTATGATGCTGATACTCACCGCTCAACACGCTTTTCCCGTAACCAGTCTGCACCAAAATGCCAGTACAGCCGGCATTGTGAGCCATATCAACATCAGTCGCTTTATCCCCCACCATAAAACTATTCCGCAAATCCAAATCGTGTTCCCAAGCCGCCGCTACCAACATCCCCGTATTTGGTTTTCGCCAAGTCGTATACCGCGTAAATTCTGGGTTTGTTCCGCCTTCGGCTGCGCTTAAATAAGGACAGTAATAAAGAGCATCT
This sequence comes from Microcoleus sp. Pol7_A1, assembly GCF_036701085.1. NCBI lineage: Bacteria > Bacillati > Cyanobacteriota > Cyanophyceae > Oscillatoriales > Microcoleaceae > Microcoleus > Microcoleus sp. Pol7_A1. The sequence continues at coordinate 1,758 of NZ_JAUBQD010000052.1, read as the reverse complement.
AACTTGGCTCCTGCTTCTTTTTCTAATAGCTGACACAGGCGTTTGTGCAAAGCTTCTACGTGGCTGACGGGATTATAACCCCTCGCTGGGCCCGATTGATTGGAAACCAAACAGCAAAATATTTGTTGGTCATTTAAACGGCGTACAGCTTCAGCTATTCCGGGGATTAAATGCAAATCTTCTACTTTGTGGATGTAGCCCACTTCGATATTGAGAACGCCATCTCGGTCAAGAAATACTGCTCGTTTCATTGTTGTATTGTTTTTGATATAATATAAAACTCGGTGGCATCAGAATTGATATTACCCGCAGTCACGACACGGCAAGGCCAAAGGCGTGTCAACTTAAGCTTTTCGTCCGCTAGTCCTCCCGCCTACCCGGCAGTCCGCCAGGGAATGAATTCCCTGTCTAATAGCGAAAGTCCTCTAAAAGAGGACTGAATAATTCATTAGTCCTCTTTTAGAGGACTTCAGCTTTGAGACAGGGGTTTCAACCCCTGTCGGACTATCGGTGTAACGTTAAGTTGACTCCAATGGACACTGCCGTGTCCTCATCATGATTCTAAAATAGATTGTTTTCCCAGCCATTGGCGGAAACTATTATGATACAAACTATAGCAAATTTCTCCTCCAATTTCTTGTTTATTTAAGAACTCGATCCAATTGTCTAATGTTTTTTCAACCTCGTATTCATCCTCATCAATTATATTGGATATCGCACTTACAGACAAACCTGTTGGGGATTTTATCAAAACATTCAACACAGACAACTCGATCGCCGATAAAGCATCACCTCTCATCCGCAGCCAGTGGTTTTGATAATACGCTGCTAAACCGGGAGGAAGTTCAGAGACAAGTGAGGACTCCCCCAGATTAGCATCGGGGTGTGAATTCTCGTTAATCGCAGGTAACATCTGACTCAGATACATGAAATTGTTTTCGCTGACAGTGGCGAGTTGTTGGCAGAATTCGGGTTGAGTTAAATCCGGTGCAGTTGATAGGTATTGCTGAATGTAGTCAAGGGCATCTTCGCGATTTTGGGCGGGATAATCTCTTAAATCGAGAGTTTGAGAGGGCGTTTCAATTAACAAACCGGATTTCTCTCTCAAAAACGGGCGGCGGGCGAGGATAAAATAAGTACGATCGCCCAAATATCTCGGCAGATAAAACAGATTTGAGCTGGGAGGCTGACTGGTGCGGGCGATCGCGTCTACAGAATCAATGACTATTATCAACTTTTGGCGAGAGTCTAATTTATCGCTAATTTGCTGAAGCAACAAAGACAGAAACCAGCTCCCATCATCGGATTCGAGATTTTGAAGTTGAGATTTGAGCTTGAGAATTTCGGATGTTTCCCCATTAGCGGCAAGGTATTTGTCAATCAGTTGAGTGCAGACTGAAGCGAGAAAATCTTCAGCTCGATTTTTGCCTTCAACTGCAGCGTTGTAATAGATACTGCGAGGATGGGCCCTGACATATTGGGCGAGGATGGAACTTTTGCCGCAGCCGGGAGTGCCGACTATTGTGAAATAACCGCGGCTTTGGGTGTTCAGAAAGTCGGAAATGGCAGAAAAAACAAATTTTCGCCCTGCAAAATTCTCGGTTTTTTCTCGCAGGAGTTGCTGAAATTCCTTTGGGTAAGAATCGGTATAGATGGGAGTTATAAGAGGTGAGGAATTCATGTTAGGAATGAAAATTTAATAACATTAGCGTCTGCTAAATAGTCGGAACTGCACGATAATTCCATTTTGGTAGATAT